>CAZAAF010000271.1:0-6696 GCA_964482575.1 uncultured Verrucomicrobiota bacterium
CCCGCGTATTTCTTCTCAAACTGCTCGCGGGTCTCCTGGTCATTGATGTTGTAGGGCACCTTCACCCGCTCAGGTTTGTCGCCCAGCCACGTCTCTTCCGGCTTGGTGTGGCTGACGTTCCAGACGGGTGTGCGATGGTTCTCGGTCCGGACGGGGTTCGCGGCGGGATTCGGCTTGCTGACATGCCTGCAAATGTTGATCCATGGACGGTTGGCCGTGGCGGACATGCCGATGGTGTTGTGCGTGCTCGTGGCGCATGTCGCGCTGTTCGAATTGCTGGGCGAAGAATCGCCGGCCGGCCGGCGACGGTGGTTCGGATTGTTCTACGGCGCGATTGGCATCGGGTTTCTGGCGAAAGGCCCGGTGGCGTTTGTCGCACCGCTGCTCACGCTGCTGGCGTACCGGTTTGTCTTTTGGCGGCAGCCGTTGCCATGGCGGCGGCTCCGGTTGGGGTGGGGGATGCTGCTGGCGCTGGCCATCGTCGCGGCGTGGGGCATCCCGGCGCTGGTGCGGACACACGGCTGGTTCTGGCGCGTGGGGATTGGAGAACACATTGTCGCGCGCGGCCACGAGTCCTTCCAGGGCCACGGTTCCTGGGCGCCGCATTACTACCTTCTGGCCGGGTTGTTCAGCCTGTTCCCGTGGATCGTGTTCGCAGGCGACGGTGTCGCCGCGGTACGACGCCACTGGAACGCGAGGAACGCATTTCTGCTCGCGTGGACAGTCAGCACCTATGTGCTGTTTACCTGCTACCGGACCAAACTGCCCCATTACGTCATGCCGGCGTTTCCGGCGCTGTTCCTCATGCTGGGCCAGATGTTCGAGGGCGATGCCACGCCGTCGGTGGGGTCAAAGCTGTGGTTTTGGATTACCAGCCTGACGTACTGGCTTGTGGGCGGCGTGCTCCTGATGCTCGGACTCGGCGGATATTTTGGAGGCACCTTCGCTCCCGTTCAGTTGGGACTGTTTGGTCTGGCGGGCATCGTATTCTCATTGATGTTCCTCGCCCTGCTCTGGCATCCCGCCCGGCGGCTCGCATCAGTCCTGCCGCTGGTGGTGTTGATCGCAGGGACGATGGTGTTCGGCTGGAGCCTGCGGGAAATCACCCCGGCAGCGCAGTTGCAGGGATTATTCCGGCAAATGCCGCGCGAGACCGAGTTCCGTTCGTGCGGCTTCGGCGAGCCGAGCCTGATTTTCTACAGCGGCCACCCGTGGCAGCTCGTGGCGAACCCGAAGGACCTCGACACGTTTTTCACCGCGCCCGGCCCGCGGCTCGTGGTCTGCCTGGAACGCGAGTGGCGGCTGGGCGACTGGCTCAAGCGATTGTGGGGGGACCACGCGGATGGGAAAGATGGAGGTCTCTCGGGGGAACTGGCCGCCTTGGACGCCAGCGGCTGCCAGCACCGCAATGTGGAAGGCTTCAATACCGCCCGCGGAAGCTGGGTGCGGTTGAAGGTGTACTATCGGTTCTAGGGGAGTGAATGTAATCGGTGGCGGGTGTGTGGTGATCCCTCGTCGGAACCCCGCTTCTCGCATCACGAACTGCCAATTACTAATTACCAGTTACCAATTACCAATAACCTACTGCCTGTCACGCCCCGCGCTCCTCCTCGCGCCGGCAGCGGCGGGCGGCGAAGCCGAGGACCGCGCCATTCAACGCGCCCACCCACATCCCGATCCATACGTCGGTGGGCCAGTGCTGGCCGAGGCACAATCGCGACCAGCCGACGCCGCCCGCTCCCAGCAGCAGGGGCACGCCCACCGGCGGCAACGCCACCGCCAGCGAACTGGCCGTGGCAAACGCCGTGGTTGTGTGGGCCGAGGGAAAACTGAAGTAATTGCGGTTGAGATGCGGCCCGTAAAAACCATCCGGTATATTGGAGCAAGGCCGTGCTCGTCCCGTGGCGAATCGCACGATGTCCACCTCGAGGCCCGCGAGGCTCGTCGCGAGCAGGCAGGCAATCGCCGCCGTGCGCCACGGCGACCGTCGATAGGCCACGCCCGCAAGTCCCACCACGGCCACGATGATGAGCGTGCCCGTCCAGTAGTCGCCCCACAGGCTGAGGTAGCCGGCGATGTGTTGCCATGGCTGTTCCTGGGTCACGAGCTGCTGGTGCCACACTGGGTCGTGCGGCTGGATCAGGATGCCACCGGCCACGGCGATGACCGCCAGACAGGCCAGGAGCGTCCGGCGTTCGCGTACGACCCGGCCGGCGTCCGCCAGCAGACATTGGAGGATGCGAAACATGCTGCCGGCACGATACCGGCCCGCCTTGGGCGAGACAATCGCGAACTTGGACCAGGACCGGCCGGATGCCTGTCCTACTTTCTTGATTTGACCGCCCGCGGCTGCCAGACTCGCGCCGCTTGAACACCAGCACCGACACGGCGCCGAAAGTGACCGCCTACGTGATCGCCTACAACGACGAGCCGAACATGCGCGCTTGTCTGGAGAGCCTCACGTGGGCCGACGAGATCATTGTGGTGGATTCCTTCAGCACCGACGCCACGGCCGCCATCGCCCGCGAGTTCACCGACAAGGTGTTCCAGCACAAGTTCGAGGCGTTCGGCAAACTGCGCAACGATGCCGTCGCCCACGCCACCTACGACTGGGTTTTCAGCCTCGACAGCGACGAGCGGGCCACGCCGGAGATTCGCGACGAAATCCGCGCCCTCCTGCGCCGCGGTCCCGACGCCGACGCCTACTTCGTGCCGCGCCGCAATTTCTTCCTGGGTCGTTGGATCCGGCATTGCGGGTGGTATCCCGACTACCGCCAGCCGCAGTTCTTCCACAAACAACGCCTCCGCTACCGCGACGGCGACCTCGTGCACGAGAGCTTCGACTGCGCCGGTCGCGTCAGCCACCTGCTCGAGCACGTCATTCAGATTCCCTTACGCGACATCCGGCAGTTCCTCGGCAAGATGGACCGGTACTCGGACCTCATGGCGCGGCGGATGGTGGAGAAAGGCCGGCGCTTCCACGTCCACCAGCTTTTCACGCATCCGGTCTTCACCTTCTTCAAGATGTACGTGATGCGGCGCGGTTTCCTCGATGGCCTCCAGGGATTCATCCTCTCCGGCCTCTACGCCTACTACACGTTCATCAAGTACGTGCGCTTGTGGGAGCAGCGGCGGGTGAAAGCAGCGGGCGAGCCGAAGTAAAGCCGGCCGGATAAACGCCGAGACGCGGAGTCTCAAATCCGCACCGGTGTTTCACAGCGATTTTCAAAAGGTGGGGCGAGACTTCGTCGAGCCACTCTGGAGAAACGTCATATCTTTGATATTCCCGCAAGCTGACTCGATTGGCGTAGTCGCGTTCGGGCAGTCCTGGCGTGATGACGTCTGCGTAGGGACGGAACGGACCGCGTAAACGCGGAACTCCGAACGTCAACATGCACTTCAGCCCTCATTCGGCGGGTGGCGTGTTCCCGTGCGACAAACGTCCTTGGTCAGCGTCCGCTGTTTCAGAAAGAACTGCGGTTTTTTGCAGAAGTCTCCACTAATGAAAAGACATCCGCAGTCGGAGAAGGTGCCCGAAAAGGGTCAAGTGGAGTGCCAAATCATCCGAATAGATCCTGAGACGTTATGACACACAACAACAGGGGCTGCCGCGAGGCTGCAGACCGCGGGAACGCGCCTTGGAAGGGCATTGTCCCCCAAGGCTGGACGGCAGCCCAGTGTCTTCGGATGGCGGCTCCAATTACGGAATGGACTGGGTACCCGGTTAGCGATTTGCCGGTGAACGTTTCAAACCGGTCGGTTGCTGGAACCCAAGTGACTCTTGCAGAACGAAGCCCCACGGGGCGGTCGCGAATGATGCTAAGGGACGCCGATGGAGGGTTCCAGTCCTGCGAAACGGAAGCCAATATGGTCACGGGCTGCGAGAATCCCGATTGGTATGGGAGCCGGGATGCACGGGGATGCAGGTTCACGGAAACAGGGGCCACGGCCAAGACATTGATGAAAAAAATCCGGGTCATTGATGATAAGATCGTGATTCGATCCACCGCATCCGCCGTCCAGTTCATCCAGCCCGCGGGTTCTGACGTTGTTTGTCCGTTCACTCAATCGTCACGATGGAGGAGTGACTTCGGGGTTGCAGAATCCCCCCAAAACTCTATAGTCGCCCACCAATTCGACGGCTGGATTGAGGCGGGCGGAAGGGTTGCTGGGGGTGGAAGGGTCGTTGTCAGGCTGAACCATTCGCGCCGCAAGCCAAAGCTGGAATCCAGGGAGTCGAGCCAGTGTCATCCGAAGTCCGGGCGGCATGGCATGGGACATTGAACCAGATGCTTTAAGATGAAAAACATTCGCACCTATAACGTCGTCAGCACGCTGCCGGAGGAATTGCGCGGGCTGCAAACGCTGGCCAACAACCTGTGGTGGACATGGGACGCGGAGGCCATCTCGATTTTCGAGCGTCTGGACCGGAAGCTGTGGAGCGAGGTGTATCACAACCCGGTGTTGATGCTGGCGAAGATTGATTACAAGCAGCTCCAGGCCGCCAAGGCGGACAAGAAATTCATGGAGAGCCTCAAGCGCGTGTTGACCCGGCTGGAGCGCTATATGGCCGACCGGGCGTGGTTCCAGCAAAAGTACGACGGCAGTGGCGCACCCACCTATGCGTATTTCTCCTTGGAGTTCGGCATCCACGAGTGCCTGCCGATTTACTCGGGCGGCCTCGGTGTGCTGGCGGGCGACCATCTGAAGAGCGCCAGCGACCTCGGCATCCCGATGGTCGGCGTGGGATTGATCTATCGGCGCGGGTATTTCCACCAGCATCTCAACGCGGACGGCTGGCAGCAGGAATTCTACCCGGAGAACGATTTCATCAACATGCCGCTCTCGCTCGTGCGCGACGGCAGCGGCAAGCCGGTGATCATCTCGGTGGACATGCCCGACCGCAAAGTTCACGCGCAGATATGGAAGGTGCAGGTGGGCCGTGTGCCGTTGTATCTGCTGGACTCCAATCACGAATGGAACTCGCCCGCGGACCGCGAAATCACGGCCACGCTCTATGGCGGCGACAGCGACATGCGCATCCGACAGGAGATTCTGCTGGGTATCGGCGGCGTTCGGGCGTTGCAGGCCCTCGGTGTCCGGCCCACGGTGTGCCACATGAACGAGGGCCACTCGGCGTTCCTCGGGCTCGAGCGCATCCGGATCATGATGAAGGAGAACGGCGTGTCGTTTGCCGAGGCGCGCGAGGCGATCTCGGCAGGCACGGTGTTCACGACCCATACGCCGGTGCCGGCGGGCATTGACGTGTTTCATGCGGATATGGTGGAGCACTACTTCCACGGCTTCCGCGGCGAGCTGGGCCTGGAACGGAACGATTTCCTCGCCCTGGGCCGGCACAACCCGCAGGATGCCTCCGAGGGGTTCAACATGGCGGTGCTGTGCATCCACCTCTCGGCCAAGCGCAACGGCGTCAGCCAGCTTCATGGTGGTGTCTCGCGCAAAATGTGGAACCGGCTCTGGCCCGAGCTGCCGGCCGACGAGGTTCCCATCGAGGCCGTCACCAATGGCGTCCATACGCTCACGTGGCTCTCCCGCGGAATCGGTTCGCTGCTGGACAATTACATGGGCGACGCCTGGCGCAAGGCCCCGGCCGACGCGAACGCGTGGAAGGACATGGACCATGTGCCGGATGCCGAGTTGTGGCGCCTGCACCAGCAGCGCCGTGAACGGCTCGTGACCTTTGCGCGGTTGCGGCTGCGCCAGCAACTCGCCCGTCGCGGCGCTCCCGCGTCGGAACTGGCCGCTGCCGACCAGGCGCTCGACCCAAATGCGCTCACCATCGGCTTTGCCCGGCGGTTTGCCACGTACAAGCGTGCCACGCTCCTGATGCGCGACCCGGAGCGGCTCAAGCGCATCCTCAACAACCCGGAGCGCCCCGTGCAGATCATCATCGCCGGCAAGGCGCATCCGCACGACGGTCCCGGCAAGGAGCTGATGCGACAGATCATCTACTTCATCCGCCAGCCGGAGTTCTCGAAGCGCATCGTGTTCATCGAGGACTACGACGTCAACGTGGCCCGTTACATGACCAAGGGCTGCGACGTGTGGCTGAACAACCCGCGCCGGCCGCTCGAGGCCAGCGGCACCAGCGGCATGAAGGCCGCCGTCAACGGCGTGCTCAACGTCAGCATCCTTGATGGCTGGTGGTGCGAGGCCGATTGTGGCAAGGCCGAGAATGGTTGGGCCATCGGCAATGGCGAGGAATTCAACGACCCCGGCTATCAGGACGACATGGACAGCCGGTCGCTCTACGACCTGTTGGAGAAGGAGATCGTCCCGGCGTTCTACGACCGCGACAAGCATCACCTGCCGCCGCGCTGGGTTGCCCGGATGAAGAATTCCATCCGCACGCTCGGCCCGGTGTTCAACACCGACCGCATGCTCCAGCAATACGCCGACCAGTGCTATGTGCCGCTCGGCCAGCGTTTCGAACGGCTCACCGCGAACCGGCTCGAAGGCACCCGTTTCTTGCTGGAACGCAAACGCCACATGGCCGCCCACTGGGGGCGCATCCAGCTCGCCGCCGTCCAGGCCGGTGAGAAGGACACGTTCCCAATTTTCTCGGAGATGCCCGTGGCCGCCACGCTGCGGCGCGATGGCCTCAGCCCGGAACAGGTGACGGTGCAGGCCTGTTACGGTCCCGTGGGCGTCGATGGCAAGCTCGCGAGCGTCGCG
>CAZAAF010000272.1:0-5106 GCA_964482575.1 uncultured Verrucomicrobiota bacterium
CGACCGGAACTCGCGGGCGTTGGGAAACCGCCGGACCTGGTTGCCGTTGGCGTGATGGTGCGCAAAGTACGTCAGCACGCGATCGAAGTACGCCTTGGGCTCATACAACCGCTCGACCATGGACTTGTACCCGGCAACAAGCTTGTCCCGGCCCATCTTGGGGATGAAGTTCAATGCGCCGGTGTTCATGGCGTTGTCGCCGTTCGGCCAGCCCAGCAGCCGGCCTTCCTTCTCCAGCCGCTGCCAGAGCGGCGTGCCGGGAGGCGCGGAGAGAATGCCGATCATCGCCCTCGGGATGCCGCCGGATTGAATCAACCGGACCAGGTCGTCGAACACCGTCGGGGGATCGGCATCGAACCCCACGATGAACCCGCCCATGACCTCCATGCCCGCCGCCTGCAGGGCGCGAATCGATTCGATCATGTCGCGGTTCTTGTTCTGGTGCTTATTGCATTCCTCCAGCGAATCCGCAAAGGTGGTTTCAATCCCGATGAAGACCCGTTTGAAATCGGCCCGGGACATCAAGGACAACAACTCCTCGTTCTCCGAGAGATTCAGGCTCGCCTGCGTGATGAACTCGAACGGATAGGCGCGTTCCTTCTGCCAGGCGGCGATGGCGGTGAGCAGCTCCCTGGCCTTGCCGGGATTGCCAATGAAGTTATCGTCCACAAACATCACCTCGCCGTGCCAGCCGGCGCGATGCAGCGCGTCCAGTTCGGTGAGGATCTGCGCGACGCTCTTGTAACGCGGGCGGCGGCCGAACAGGAGCACCACGTCGCAAAACTCGCAACTGAACGGGCAGCCGCGCGTGAACTGGATGGACGTATTGACGTAGTCCGACAGCCGGATGAGTTCCCACGAGGGCGGCGGCGTCAGCGCCAGCTCCGGGAACTTCCCGGCACGATACACCCGCTGGGCGCGTCCTTCCTTCAAGTCCTGCAACAACACCGGCAGGATCTCCTCCGCCTCGCCGATGACGGTGTGGTCCACATCCTTGTACCCCTCCGGCCAGCGGCTGAAATGCGGTCCCCCGGCCACCACCTTGAGTCCGCGCGCCTTGCAACGCCGGATCACCTCGTCCGCGGAATCCGACTGGATGGTCATGGCGCTGATGAGCACGATGTCGGCCCAGCCGAGCTGTTCATCCGTCAGCGGCTGGACGTTGAGGTCCACCACCTTTTTGGTCCATTCGGCCGGCAGCATGGAGGCGACCGTCAACAGGCCCAACGGCGGGAACATCGCCTTGGCCTGCGAGAACTGGACGGCATACCGCAAACTCCAAAACGTGTCCGGGTAGCGGGGCGATATGAGCAGGGCTTTCATGATGGCGATGACAACAACTACGGGCTTCGATCGTCGTAAACCTTCTGGCCCTCGCGAATGGCGATGCGGTTGCGCGCCTCGATCCCGGCGCGTTTTTGATATTTCTCGTCGCGGTTCCGGTCAACCTCGCACGCTTGAAACCCGGCGGTGTCCCCACGCTGGCAGGCCGCCAGCCTGTCCCGGCCCGTCTGGATGATGGCCACGGCCTCCTTCCAACGAGGATCGTTCCTGTCAGCCAACCTCGCCAGACAGGGACTGAGTTCCGGCCGGTCGAAACTGATCTGCGGGCCGCGATTGCCGTCGCAGTGGATGTCCTTGCGGAACAGCACGCCCGTGAGTTCCTCCAGCCGCGCAAGCTGCCGGTCATCCAGCGGCGAACGGCCGGCGAGATTGGCCGGGTAGGAACTGGCGTAGGTCGGATAGTAAGGCGCGTTGAGGTCCACCCAGGTGATGACACGGTCCAGATCCTCGTCGCTGACCTGGTATTTGTCCCGGCACTTGCGGATCGCCGCGACCAGCTTACTGGCGTGCGACCCCCACGAATACGCCGGCTGGACTTCCGCCGGGCCGGCGCCGACCACATGGATGTATTTCTTCCGCCACAGTTCGTTGTAGGAGAAATTGAAGATCAGGTCGCGGTCGCCCACCAGAAGCAGTTTCGCCCCGGCCTGGGTGCCGGCGTCGTGGCAGCGCACGCAGTACTTGTCGAACACCGGCTGCACGTCGGTCCGGTAATTGAAATAATGCGGCGCGCCGTGCCAGCCGTTCAACCGGCTCGGGGAACGCCGCAGCGCCAGTGCCCGGGCATCACTCACCGGCGCCGAGCGCCGCTCGTCGTGACACCCCGCGCACCCCTGCCATTCGCCCGACTGGACAATCGTGCCGCTGCGCATGGACTGCACCATCATCCCGTTCTCGTCCAGTAGCTGGAAATACACGAACCGATCGGCCGGCACGGCGAAATGCGCCGAGCCATCCGCCTCCACCGGCACGGTACCGAGAATGCGTTTGTTGTTGAAGTCGTGCCAGTTCATCGCCGGCGCTTCCGCGCCCTGGCCAAACCAGTTCGGGCCCGTCCAGAACCGTTTCTCGGGCGACTCGACCACGCGCAGCCATTTCACCGCCCCGCGTTTCACGCCGGCCATGTGCGTGCCCTGATAGACATCGGCAACGTAGAAGTAGCCTTCCTTGTTGGCAAAATCCCGGCGGGTTGGAATGCCCGGCGGCCGCGGCCGCGCCGCGAGCGGCATCGGGTCATAACAACCCGGCCCCTCCACGTGCAGGAGAATTTCGTTGCCGAATACGTCCAGCAGGTAGAGGCCCATTTGTTCGCCGTGGCCGGTCATGCGCGAGCAAAGGATGTACTTATCGCTAAGCGGATACGGGTCCTGGTACTTCGGGTAAATTGCCTTGAACTCGTCGAAGCCGCCGCGATCCACGTGCTCGATCGCGCTTGCGGGCCAGGTGCGAACCACCGCGGCGCGGCCGTCGATGGCGAGGCTGCGGTCCACCACCGCGATCGCGCCCCAGGGCCGGTCGTGGCACGAGCCGAACGTGCAGACCACGCGGTCCGTGCCGGGCAGGACGCGCGCCTGAATCACCGCGCCGGGCGACATCTTGTTGTTACCCCAATAGACGGCGTGCCCCGTGCCGTCGGGGTTGACCGTCCAGAGCCCCTGGGCGCTGCCGAAGTTGCGGTCCACGTATTCCCAGCGGTCGTACAGGATGCGGCCGTCGGGCATCAACGCGCCGTGACCCTCGAAGAGCGTGCTTTTGCCGATCTGATGGATGTTCGCGCCATCGGCCTCCATCCGGTAGAGGTTGGCCATGATGTGCCGGTTGCACATGCAGTACTTCGGCTCGCGCGTGGAGGAAAACACGATGCTTCCGTCGGGCAGATAGAGCGGGTCAATGTCGCTGATGCCGCCCGCGAAAGTGAGCTGCCGCACCCCGCGGCCGTCGCTCCGGCACTCGTAGATATGGTAGTCGTCGCGGATGTCTTTCCGCATCGAAAAGAGAATCCGGCCACCGCTGAAATCCATCTCCGGGTCGCGCACGACGCCGGTCGCCAGTTCGACGAGCGGCGTCGCTTCACCGCCCCTGGCCAGGTCGATCACCTTCATCGCCGAGCCGCCCTCGAATTTCCCGGTGTTGATCTCGCCGGTCTTGAACAGCGTGTCGGTGTTGTGGTGGTCGGGCTTGTACGGGTGGCGGACGATGAACAGGAGGGGCTGGCCGCTGACGAGCGGGTTGGCGACGAGCGCCTCGCGCTGGAGCGCGGCAAACTCCTGCGGGCTCACGCCGGCGTCGAGCCGCTTCAAAAACTCCGCGCCCTTGGGATACCGCGGGCCGAAGGTGGCCACCAGGTCGCGGATCGCCGCACGCAGCGTGGCCTCGTTGCCGGGGGACGGCAGCGGCGGGGGCGGCTTGACGGCGTCTTTGGCGGGCACAACCGACACAAGAAATCCACACAGGAGGAAGGCGACGGTCGCTCCCCTCCCCAACGACCGGCATGTGTGTGCGGGCATCATCATGACGTGGCCTTGCGGCGCACCCGGATGAAACCACAGGCGCTGCCGCGCGTCAACGGAGCTGAGTCCCGCGCCCGCAAAAACCCCGCCGTGGGAAGGTCGTCCGCACGGCGGGGTTTCGAGGTCATGACGGGCTTATTTCGCGTAGCGCGAAAACTTCTTCACGAACTCGGTCGGGGTGTACCCGCCGGTTTCGGCCAGAAGTTCCAGCCGCTTTTTGTCCGCCAGGTCTTCCTTCTCCAGGCGGATCATGTAATTGCGGGCCACCGCGTAATATTCGGTGGTGGTGTCCACCATGCGCACGCGGGTCTTGCCGCGCGCATCCATGATGTCCGGGAAATACATCGGCACCATCTTGCCGTGCTGGATGCTGACCATCGCGCCGGAGCCGCCGTTGGCCAGGAACCGGATCGCCGAATAGCCGAGGTCGCGCGTGTATTCGCAGTCGAACGGCACGGGCGCCGCGCAACGGACCTCGTAACCGATTTTCTTGTCCACGGCCTTGAGTTTGACCTTGCTCCGGGCCAGGCGCTTCTTGATTTCGTCCTTGATGGCGCGGCCGAAATCCACCTCGGACAGCTTCGGGTTGTCGTGCTCGTCGTATTCGAGCGAGGCGAGGTTCTGCTTCTCCAGCGCCTTGAGATCGGCGTCAACGAGCTTGCTGGCCACGCCTTCCGCGATGACGGCGACACCGTCCGGGCGGCCCTGCGCATAGCGCTTGAGAATCGAGCCCTCCAGCACGTCGCACACCTCGGCGAGGGTGACCTTCGGAGTATGGAATTCCTCGGGGATGATCGTGGTCGTCGCGCCGGCGGCCTTGCCGATGCCGAGCGCCAGATGCCCCGAATGGCGGCCCATCGAGATGACATAGAACCACTGGCCGGTGGTGCGGGCGTCCTCCATGAGATTCTCGACAATCCCCGCGCCGATGGTGCGCGCCGTCTCGTACCCAAACGTCGGCATCGAGCCGGGCAACGGCAGGTCGTTATCAATGGTCTTGGGGACGTGCACTACGCGAATGGCGCCGCCGGCCTGCTTCTCCACCTGGCTGGAGCTGTAGGCGGTGTCGTCGCCGCCGATGGTGACGAGCCAGTCCACGCCCAGTTTCTTCAACCCGGCCAGCACGGCCGCCATCTTCTTCGGGTCCTTGGTCGGGTTCTCGCGCGACGTGCGCAGAATCGAACCGCCCTGGAAATGGATGCGCGAAACGAGTTCCGTCTTCAACTGGATCGTGTGATCGATATCGCCGCGT
>CAZAAF010000272.1:5141-6640 GCA_964482575.1 uncultured Verrucomicrobiota bacterium
CCCCTTGAAGCCGTCGTAAAACCCAATGACGTTCTTGCCCTGGTTGATGGCCTCGATCGTGGCCGCCGCGATGACGCCGTTGATGCCCGGCGCCGGCCCGCCGCCGACGATGATGCCGAGTGTTCCTGCTTTCCTACCACCTGATTTCATAATGTCTGATACTCCTGAAATTCGAGGCGCGCATCATACAGAGCGCGGGTCGCTCGGCAAGTATTTTGCGGCAGGGGGAAAGGCGCGGCCGGAACACGGCTGGCCTGCAGGCAGTCTGATTCTCTCAACGCTGAGGATCGTGTCACGGAGCGCCAAGCATCTCGACATGGCCGTCCATGTACCCGACCGCCCGGCGGCCGTTCGGATGGGGATGGATTTCGCGGATGAAGACGGTTTTGGCCGGGTCGGCCACCGTGTTGAGTTTCCTGCCGGGGGCCACAATCTCGTAGCCAGGCTGGGTCGGGTCGGTGGCCAACGGGCAGACCAGGAGTTTCGGGGCAACCGCCGTCTGGGTGCCCCCCAGGTAGGGTTTCAACTGGTCGAGCGTCCCGGGCATGGCGTCGTCGTGCTCGGCGGCATACTGCAGGGACGCCACCATAAGCTGCTTGGTGTTGTTGAGACACACCGCCTGGTAGGCCGCCGCGCGCGCCTGGACAATGGCCGGAATCATGATCGCCGCCGTGATGAACGTCAGGAAGGTGCCGAGCACGCCCGTCACCAACCCGCCGATGGCCAGCCCCTGCCCCTTGAGGGTCGCCGGCGACTTGCTGATCTTGACCAGCGCCAGGATGCCGAGGATGACCGCGGGGATGCCCGTGATGCAGACGGCGCAAAAGCTCAGGATGCCCAGCACCAGGCTCCAGATGGCCAGCGAGGAGGTGGCTTGGGCGGAAGGCGACACGGACAATGGAGGCGGTGTGCTCGGGGTGGTCATGACAGTGATTCCTTTCGCTTCCTTTTCTACCATGCTCTGCCCGGCGGTTCAAGCGCGCCGCCGCGGATGACGCGAATCCAGGCGAATGGGGAAGACAGGATGAACAGGATTCGCAGGATGGGGAAAGGCAGCCGCGAATGGCGCGAAGGGACGCGAACGGGGAGAACAGGATTCCGGAGCCGGCTGTTCCCAGCCTGTCCATCCTGTTAATCCTGTCCCACTTCCCGTCTATCAGGAGAAGAAGAACCTGACAGGATGAACAGGATTTGCAGGATTGCCGGAGGCCGGCCATCCGGGCCGGGTTCCCCTTTCCCATCCTGAACATCCTGTTCATCCTGTCAAAAAGCCCCTGCGGCGTCTTCGCTGTCGTTTCCAAATCCATGGCGACTATCCTCCCTATCTCCAGGGCACATCCGGCTCCACGCGATAACGAGGGAACAGGGCGTGCCGTTCCGCCCGGTCACGCTCGATCATCATCAGTATCTCCAACTCCCGGTCCATCGCCGACGGCACGGGCGCCGGCACCACGCTTTTTTCGTTCATACCTTGATTAACCTTTATGGGCGTTGATTCA
>CAZAAF010000273.1:0-4579 GCA_964482575.1 uncultured Verrucomicrobiota bacterium
GTGCGGACGCCGGGGCCAATGTTCCCTTGTGGCGGGCGGTGAAATTGCGGGCGGACGAGGAGGTTTGTTTCCCGCGCAACCGCAGCGGTGTTTGGACGTATCTGGCGGTGGAAGGCGGATTCGATGCGCCGCGGCATCTCGGCAGCGCCAGCGCCTATGCGCGGGGACGGTTGGGCACGACGCTGGCCCGCGGCGATGTCCTGTTGCGCACGCCGGGCGCACCGTTCCGGCTGCCTGAGGGCGTGGCGGGGCGCAGTCTGGCGTGGGAGGAGCGGCGCAACTACGACGCCACGCCGCTGCTGCGTGTCTGGCCGGGGCCGCAGTGGGCCCAGTTCAGCGAGGCCGACCGCACGGCGTTTTTCGAGCAGACGTGGACTGTGGCGCCGCAGAGCGACCGCGTCGGCTACCGGTTGTCGGGCCTTTCGCTCACGCCGGGCCAGTGGCAGATGGTGAGTGAACCGCTGCGTGTCGGTACGGTGCAGGTTCCCGAGAACGGCCAGCCGATTGTGATGATGCGCGACGGTCCCACGGTGGGCGGTTATCCGAAGCTGGGCGTGGTGGACGCGCACGACGTGGCGCGTCTGGCGCAGTCCCGGCCGGGCCGGACCATCAAGTTCCGCCCGGCAGTATAGCGGAAATAGCCGGCTCGTGACGCGGTGCCCGCGGCGGAGGTTTGGATCAAGGCGATTGCAAAGGATTGACGAATCGCGAATCACCGATTACGAATCACAGACTCCATGAAACTCGATCTCAACTGCGATCTTGGCGAGGGCGAAGCTTTGGCCCGCACGCGCGCGCTCATGCGCTGGATCACCTCTGCGAACGTGGCATGCGGCGGCCATGCCGGCAACCTCGCTACCATGAAGGCCTGTGTGGCCATGGCCTCGCAGCATTGCGTCAAGCTCGGGGCGCATCCGGGACCGCTGAGCCGCGGCGATTTTGGACGGACGCCCATCAAACTGACGCCGGATGAGATGGAACTGTTGTTGATCCAGCAGGTGGGTGCGCTGGAGCGGCTGGCGCGCGCCGAAGGCCTCCGGCTGCATCATGTCAAACTCCACGGCGCGCTGTATCACGCGAGCGAGACCAACGGCGCGGTGGCGCGGCGGTACATCGCCACGGTGAAGCGTTGCTGGCCCGGGGTGAAGATTTATGCCAAGGCCGGCGGGCGCGTGGCCTCGCTGGCGCGGCGCGCAGGCGTGACGGTTTGGGAGGAGGCGTACATTGACCGCGGGTATCGTTTTGACGGCTCGCTCGTGCCGCGCGGCGAACGCGGCGCGCTCTGGACGGACATCGACAGCGTTGTGGAGCGCGTCTGTCTGTTGCTGGCCGAGGGCGTGATCGCCACGGAATCCGGTCAGCGGCTGCCGTGCCGCCCGCGCACGCTGTGCGTCCACTCCGACACGCCGAACGCCGCCTTCCTGGCCCGCGCCGTGACGCGCCTGTTGCATCGCTGCGAGCGGTGATGTGCCGGACCCCGGCGTTGTGGACCGGGTCAACGATCGTCATCCCCAGGCCAAATCTAGATATTGTTCTTTTGTTCCCATGGGATACCATGGCACGCGATGAAACGCGTATTTTTCCTCCCTGTCGCGCTGCTGGTCGTTTTCGCAGGCATTGTTTCCACCGCCATGGCCGCGGAGTTTTACGTGGCCACCAACGGCAACGACGCCAACCCCGGCACCAAGGCCAAGCCTTTTGCCACGCTCGAACGTGCGCGCAATGCCATCCGCGAGTTGAAGGACCGCGACGTGGTGACGGTGCATCTTCGCGGCGGCCTTTATGCGCTGCCGCAAACGCTCAAGCTCGGCGCGGCGGACGGCGGCTCCCTCGGCGCCCCGGTCATCTGGCGCGCCTACAAAAACGAAAAGCCAGTCCTGATCGGCGGCAAACCCATCAACGGGCTGGCGCCGTGGAAGGGCGAAATCCTCAAGGCCGACGTCGGCGCGCAGGGGATTACCAACCAGTTCCGCCAGTTGTTCTTCGATGGACGCCGTCAGCATCTGGCGCGCTATCCCAACTACGACCCGAAGAATCCTTATGGCGGCGGTTGGGCCTATGCCGACGGCGAACCGTGGCCGATGTACAAGCCGCGGCCCGGTGAGGACAGCCACACGCTGCAATACAAGGCCGCCGACGCGCGCACGTGGGCGCGGCCGGAGGAGGCCGAGGTCTTTATTTACCCGCGTTACAACTGGTGGAACAACATCGTCCGCATCAAGACGGTGGATCGGGACCGGCGCATCATCACGCTGGCGGGTGAGTGTTCCTACCCGATCCGCACCTTTGACCGGTACTACGTGCAGGGAGCCCTGGAGGAGTTGGACGCGCCGGGGGAGTGGTATCTGGACAGGAAGGACAAGACGCTTTACTTCTGGCCGCCGGCCCCCCTCAACGGGCGCGTCGTGTGCGCGCCGACCTTGCGGACTATTCTCGAACTGGGTGCGGGCACGAGCCACGTCACGGTCCGGGGATTGACCTTCGAGTGTTGCGACGGCACGGCGATTGTCCTGAACAAGACCACCAACTGCGTCATTGCCGCCTGTGTCATCCGCAACGCGGGCGATTACAACGGCGGCGGCGTCTCCATCAACGGCGGCAGGGACAATGGCGTGCTTGGGTGCGACATTTATGAAGTTGGCCGCGACGCGATTGTCCTGGATGGCGGTGACCGCAAGACGCTGGAGCCCGGGCGTAATTATGCGGAGAACAACTATCTTCATCACACCGGCGTGTTCTACAAGCAGGGGTTGGGCGTCAGCATCCGCGGCGTGGGCCAGCGGGCATCCCACAACCTGATCCACGATTGCCCGCGGTTCGGCATCGATTTCGAGGGCAACGACCACATCGTCGAGTACAACCACGTCCGCCACGTGGACGTCGAAACCGAGGACAGCGGCGGCATCTACACTTGGAACGTCAACTGGGCCAAGCGCGGCACGGTGATCCGGTACAACTATTTCCACGACATCCTCGGCTACGGCCACGACGACCAGAAGGGCATCTGGCGCTCCCCGCACTTTGCGTGGGGCATCTATCTCGACGATGGCACCTGCGGCACGCATGTGTACGGCAACTTCGTTGCCCGCGCACCCTTTGGCGGGGCGCATATTAATGGCGGCCGCGCCAATGTCAGCGAGAACAACATCTTCGTGGACGGTGAATCGCGGCAAATGACCTACAGCGGCTATGTGGCCACCGGGCGCGAGATACCGATGATCACCACCAACAGCCAGCCGTTCCTGGTCAACCCGGTGTACGTCCAGAAGTATCCCGCGCTGGCCGGCTTCAACCTGGAGACCGCCTACCAGATGGCCGGGAACAAGTTCCGGCGCAACATCCTCAGCTACCGCAAGCCCGACGCCAAATTCGTTCTGTTTTATCACTTGCCGTTCGAGCAGACCGAATCGGACTACAACGTCATCCATCATTTCGGCCTGCCGCTGCTGACCACCGTGGTCAAGGCGCAGGAAATCCCCGGCCCGAATCTCGCGCCCAACCCCGGCTTCGAGGACGTCGGGAAGGACAAGCTCCCGGCCCAGTGGCATTGGGGCGTGCGGCCCAACGATTCCAGGGCGGTGCTGGATGCCGGCGTGAAGTTCAGCGGGCAGCGGTCGGTGCGCATCGAAGGCCGCGGCACCACGATGGACAGCAGTCATCAAGTCCTGTGGTCGAATTTCCTCAGCGCCGACATCGCCGTAAGGACCGGCCACTACTACCGGCTGGTCGCACACCTGAAAGCCGCCGAGCCGAACACGAAGGCCTCCTTGATGGTGCAAAGCTATGTCCCCAAGGGTTATTTCTGGTCCAAGAGCAAGGATGTCACCCTCGATACCGAGTGGAAGGAATACGAACTCATCTTCAAGTATCCCGTCCCCGGCGATCCCGACTACAAGCTGAAGATGAACAACCAGTTCTGCATCCGGCTGGATGTGCGTTCGCCCAAGGGCACTATCTGGGCGGACGATGTGACCTTGCACGAAGCCGAGCCGGTGAGTGAATGGGAGGCTTGGCGCTCCTTGGGGCTCGACCAGCACTCGGTGGTGGCCGACCCGATGTTCGTCAATCCCGGGGAGGACGATTACCGGTTGCGGCCCGAGTCTCCGGCGCTCACGATGGGGTTCAAACCGATCCCGGTCGAGAAGATTGGCCCGTATCGCGACCCGTTGCGCGCGACTTGGCCCATCCGCGAAGCCGAAGGCGTCCGCGAACATCCGATGCCCGCGGAGATGGTGGTCAAGTAGGCCGCATATATAACGGCTGTCGGAATCGTCTTGAGGGCGTGTGATCACGGTGCATCGGACTCAGTCCTCCACCGTGATTGGGTTACCTCATCTTTTCCACTTGGTCGTGGAACTGTTTCAAGCGTGTTTCGATGATGTCTTTGATTGGAGCTTCCAGATGCTTCACATCTTTCCCAAGTTCGAGGAAGTAATAAGCTCTTGTGATTCTTGGGTTGAGAACAAATAGATAGGATTGCGTTGTTTCGAGTTTGTACCCCGGTTCCCCAATGCCTATGTTCAATTTGATCTCACTGTCCCATAATCTCCACGCTGAAGGTTGCTTGGAGATTATGGGA
>CAZAAF010000273.1:4589-6636 GCA_964482575.1 uncultured Verrucomicrobiota bacterium
TATCCGTAAACTGGGAGCATAACACGAAACCGCAACGAACATACCTGTTTGTATCGTACGAAGTTTCAATTCGCTCGCCGGCAACAGCTCGGTAAGTGGGGTGGGCCTCGCCAAACAAAACTAGCTTGGCTTTGATGTCGGTGATGCATTGCAGAGCCCGGATATTTAGATCACGCATCATCGCCTCCTCCTTGGCATCGTCATCCACCAAACGCCACGCATTGATCAAGGTCGTCAAGTGCTTGTCGAGAATCGCTTTCACCGGAACTTCCAGATGCTTCACGTCTTTCCCAAGTGCCAGGTAGTAATTTGCCTGTATTCCACGTCGTTGACTGGCGACCAACGGATAGACCTCTGTCACCATGATCTTGTGTCCTGGTTTCCCTATGCGTATTTGCAATTCGACTCCGCCATCATCAGGCGCGTACCAGTCAGATACCTGTACAGGACCGTCCTTATGCATGGGTTTCATACGATGCCAATACCCAAGATCACATAGTAGATAATTGGCAGAGGCTGGTGGAGTTTGGATGTCGCATTTGACCATGTCCTCAAAAGGACGATGATCCTTGCCGAAGCTGATAAGCTCGGATTTGATGTCTGTCAGACATTGCAGCGCCTGTTTGTTGAACTCAGATACCAGTTCGTCTTTTGGCTTCTTTGGGCATTTATATGGATAAGCGATCTCAAGGGCGAGACGGTTCAGTCTCGTGCGTTCTTTTGGTGTGAGGCTCGATGCCCGTTGCATGAGGTTTGTCACGTTCTTGGGTTGGGAAAACTGCGTCCACATGTGACTCAACGTACTGCCGCGCAAAAGCTCGTTGAGGGATTCGATTTCGCTTGTTGCGTCCGGGACTTTTATGCCGTCCGCCTTGAGAGCTTCAAGAAGACCATGTGTCGTGAAATGCTTGTGAAACTCTGCCGCGGAAAACTCGGAAGAGACCTCATTTGTGGCATTCTCAGCTGTTCGGGCCATGCCTGGCATCAAAAGGAACAGGAGCAACAGAGCTGGTGTCCATACGGATTTCATTATGTGTCTCCGACTTGCGTGCTGGTTGAATTCCGGAATTGGTTGCGATGCTCTTGGTTGTGTGTCTTCGCTTGTGTATCACTTCTTCTATCACTCACCTCCCAATCCACTGGCGTAAAGACGCCACGACCTTGACGCAGGATACCTCCGACCTTTCAACACACAACTTCAAAAATGGCTTGAAAATCAATGTGGCCGGATCGATTGGGCCTTGAGAGGATTCGATCGAAAGTGGAAGAGGACAAGACAGGACAGCGAAATCTCACCCTGCGGACACAGATATCCATTTCACGGGGGCGGAAACTGTTTTGACCGCCGGAATGTGCGGCAGGCCTCTTGTCTATTCAGCCTGGATAGCCGTGGTCAAACGGCTCCGAAAAACGATGCAACAGGCCTGTTGACGGCGGGCGGGCAAGTCTGTATGGTTTCCGCGCTTTTTCCGAAGCCCATGAGGGGAGGGCGTCGGTGTACGGTGGCAAGGTAGTCCGTTGCTCTACCAACTGAGCTACCTTGCCACCATTTTCTTTGCCCGGAATCGGAGGCCTCAGGGACGGCGTTGCGCGCGCGGCGTCACTTCAACTGCTTGGAAAGGCTGATGGCCGACCGGAGTGTTGGTAATTCCAGGGTGGCCTCCATCTGGATGCAGGAACGGAGCTTGAGATAATCCTCCAGCACGCACAGGGCATCTTCGCCCATTTCCTTGCTGTCAAAGAGTTCGGGCAAGGCGGCGGCAAAATTCAATCCGAGTTGCAAAGTCCCGGTGGGCACTTCCACGCCCAGGTCGTGATTGGACAACAACAGTCGCCGTCGCGGATGATGGGTCTGGCCGCAGGCATCCAGAAACCAGGTCGGGGAGCCCGTGGAATCCACATGCAACAGGTGCAGCAGTTTCTTCTCCAGGTGCCAGAGGTCCCGCAGGGATTCCTCCGCGACGTTCAGGGTTCGAAGCAGCACCACCCTTTGCAGGAAGGCGAGATAGGCCGGGGAGTAACCCGCACCGGCAACCACCGGCAATTC
>CAZAAF010000274.1:0-6635 GCA_964482575.1 uncultured Verrucomicrobiota bacterium
GGCCGCGGAACCGGGCGTGGCTTGCAGCGAGTTCATTTACGAAAGTGCGCCGTTCCCGAGCTGCCACGCCTCGACCCTCATCGAGACGCGCACCGGCGCGCTGCTCGCGGCGTGGTTCGGCGGCACGCGCGAGGGGCATCCCGATGTCGGTATCTGGCTCTCGCGCCGCGAGGGCGGCAAGTGGAGCACGCCGGTCGAGGTCGCGAACGGCGTCGAAGCGGACGGCAAACGGTTCCCGTGCTTCAATCCAGTCCTGTTCCAGACGCCGACGGGTCCGCTGATGCTGTTCTACAAGGTCGGCGGCCATCCGAGCGGGTGGTGGGGCTATCTCAAGACCTCGACCGATGACGGCGCGACATGGTCCAAGGCCGAACGCCTGCCCGAACCGCTCATCGGCCCGGTGAAGAACAAACCCGTGCTGCTGGCCGACGGCGCCATCCTGAGCGGGTCGAGCATCGAGTTCGGCAACATCTGGCGCGCGCACTTCGAGAGAAGCACCGACAGCGGCAAGACGTGTAAGTTAATCGGCCCGGTCAACGACGGCAAGGCCATCGCCTCGATCCAGCCGAGCCTCCTGTTCCACCCCGGCGGCAAACTACAGGCCATCGGCCGCACGCAGCAGGGGAAGTTGTTCGAAATCTGGTCCGACGACGACGGCAAGACCTGGGGCCCGATGACGCTGACGGATCTGCCCAATCCCAACTCCGGCACGGACGCCGTGACACTGCGCGACGGCCGGCATCTGCTCGTGTACAACCACACCGGGTTGCTGCCGAACAAGAAGAGCGGGCTGCGTTCGCCGCTGAACGTCGCCGTCTCCACCGACGGCAAGAAATGGCAGGCGGCGCTGGTGCTGGAGGACGAGCCGCGCAAGGAGTTTTCCTATCCCGCCGTCATCCAGACGCGCGACGGCCTCGTGCACATCGTGTACACGTGGAAGCGCCAGCGGATCAAACACGTCGTCGTGGACCCCGCCAAACTCGAACTCAAGCCCCTTGCTCCCTGAGGACCGCGGTGGCGGAAAAACCCGGCGCGTCCGCTTTTCCAGGCGCGCGTAAACTTTTGGCGCGGACGTCTCGAGACGGCATCCGGCGGCCACGGGGACGACGGTGTCGGGAGATGATACCAAAAGACACTTGAGTTCATTCTCCAATCTTGTCATACCACAGGCAACAAGCTGCGCGCGTGCCGTATATCGCCCGCCATCCGGAGCCACGAGCATGAACGAAACGAATTCTTCGAAGACCACCGCCACCCCTTCCACGGAAACGGACATCACCCGTCGCAAGTTTCTCAGCCGGACCGCCATGGCTGCCGCGGCGTTCAGCATCGTGCCGCGCCACGTGCTCGGCGGCTCGGGCAACGTCGCGCCCAGCGGGAAAACCACGATGGCCTGCATCGGCGTCGGTGGCCAGGGCACGATCGACATGATGAACTTCCTCGACTTCAACGAGGTGCAGGTGGTCGCCGTGTGCGATGTGGACCGCGAGAGCACCGGTTTCCTTTCGTGGAACTGGGGCCAGGGCAAGCAGGGCAAGGCTTGCGGCCGCGAGCCGGCGCGCCGCGCGGTGGAGGAGTTCTATGGGAAGCAGCGCCCGTCCGGCCAGTATCGCGGCTGCAAAGCCTACGCGGATTATCGCGAGTTGCTGGCGAAGGAGGATGTGGACGCGGTGGTGGTTGCGACGCCGGACCACGCGCACGCCGTCATCACGATGGCGGCGCTGAAGAAGAAGAAACATGTGTATTGCGAGAAACCGCTGACGTGGTCGGTGGCCGAGGCGCGCGCGGTGGCGGAGGAGGCCAAGCGGGCGGGCGTGGCGACGCAGTTGGGCAACCAGGGCCAGGCCACGGAACAGGACCGCGTGACGCGCGAGATGATCCTGGATGGCGCGATCGGGCCGGTGCATGAAGTCCAGGTCGGCTGGGGGCCGCGATTCTGGAGTTACCCGGCGTTACAGGACCGCCCGGCGGACAAGCCCCCGGTGCCGGCGGGGTTGGACTGGGATCTCTGGCTCGGCCCGGCCGCGGAACGGCCCTATCATCCCTTGTATCATCCGTGGGTCTGGCGGAACTGGTGGGACTTCGGCACCGGCCTGCTTGGCGACATGGGCTGCCATCTGCTCTCCACCGTGTTCAAGGCGCTCGACCTGCGGCATCCGACCAGCGTCGAGGCCAGTTCGACGAAGATGTACCCGGAGGTCTATCCGCTGGGCGTGATCGCGCGATTTGAGTTTCCCGCCCGCGGCAACCGACCGCCGGTGAAGTTGAGCTGGTATGACGGCGGCTTGATGCCGCCCACGCCGGAGGAAATGCCGTCCGAACGCCGGGGCTCTGGGGTGATATATGTCGGCGAGAAGGGCAAGATCTTCGGCCATCGGATCTTTCCCGAATCGAAACAGAAGGCCTACGGCCGTCCGCCGAAGACGTTGCCGCGCTCGCCGGGACACTACAAGGAGTTCGTGGACGCTTGCCGGGGCGGGCCGGCGCCGGGAGCCAACTTCGTTGACCACGCCGGCGTTCTCTCGGAAACCCCCTTGCTCGCCAACGTCGCCGTCCGGGCGCAGAAGAAACTGCTTTGGGACGGCCCGAACTGCAAAATCACCAACGACAAGGAGGCCAACGACCTCCTGCATCGCGAGTATCGCAAGGGTTGGTCGCTGTAGCCCGGGGGGACGGGCAGGGCACGATCGCTGGGCGCGCCGCTGGCGTTAGCCAAAGGCTTTTGGTCGGCCCTGCCGGCCGACAGGCAAGCCCCGTCACCGCCTGCAACAAAACCCACAGGCCGGTGTTGCACCCTGCGCACTGGAGACGCTACGTTCAACGCCGGTTGTTGGGCCGGTGTGCTGTTGAACCGCCAAACCAAAACCTGGGATTCGCCATGAAACGATATTGTGTGCTGTGGGTTCTTGTTGTCTTCGCGCTCGCGCTGGCGCCGGCTTTCACCTGCCGCGCCGCGGACGCCGGGCGGCCCAACATCCTCTGGCTCGTCAGCGAGGACAACGATGCCTTCCTCGGCTGCTACGGCGACAAGCTCGCGCACACGCCGACCATCGACAAACTCGCGCGCGAGGGCGTGCTCTACGAACGCTGCTTTTCCTGGCCGGTCTGCGCGCCGTCGCGGTTTGCGCTCATCAGCGGCATGTATGCGGCCTCGTGCGGTCCCGCCGAGCACATGCGCGCCAAGGGGAAAATCCCGTCGTGGCTGAAGGGCTTCCCGGCGTGGCTGCGCCAGGCGGGCTACTTCACTTCGAACAACGCCAAGACCGACTACAACTCGCCCATCAGCATCCCGGAGGCGTGGGACCAGTGCAACAAGAAGGCCCACTGGCGCAACCGTCCTGCCGGCCAGCCGTTCTTCAGCGTCTTCAACCACGAGGTCACGCACGAGAGCTGCATCTTCCCGGAGAAGGAACTGCCGCTGGACTTCCCGCCGTTCGACCCCGCCCGCATGCGCATCCCGCCGTACCAGCCCGACACGCCCGAGATACGCGCCGACTGGGCGCGGTACTACAACCACATGACGCTGATGGACAGCCAGATCGGCGCGAAGCTGAAGGATCTCGCCGACGCCGGGCTCGCGGAGAACACCATCGTCTTTTACTACGGCGACAACGGCGGCGTGCTGCCGCGCAGCAAGCGATTCCTCGAGGAGAGCGGCACGCATGTCCCGCTGGTCATCTACTTCCCGCCGAAGTGGCGTCACCTCGCGCCGGGCGCGCCCGGTTCGCGCATCAAGGACGTGGTCAGCTTCGTGGACTTCGCGCCGACGGTGCTCTAGCTTGCGGGCGTGAAGATTCCCGAGTACATGCAGGGCCGCGCGTTCGCCGGGCCGGCCCGGGGCGCGCCGCACGATTACGTCTATATCACGCGCGACCGGATGGATGAGACCTACGACATGATGCGCTCGGTGCAGGACACCCGGTTCCTCTACGTCCGCAACTTCCGGCCCGACCTGCCGTTCGGGCAGTACAACAACTACCAGTTCCGCGCGCGCGGCTACCAGTCGTGGGCCCGCATGGCCGCCGAGGGGAAACTGACGCCCGCCACCGCGCAGTTCTGGGGCGAGAAGCCGAGTGAGGAGCTTTACGAGATGGCCACCGATCCCGACAGCGTCAAGAACCTCGCCGCCGATCCCGCCCATCGCGGGACGCTGGAGGCAATGCGCACCGCGCTGCGCCGGCACACGATCGAGATCAACGACAACGGCTTCATCCCCGAAGGCTCGCCGCTGGAAGGCTACGACGCCTCCCGCGCGGCGGGCGCGTTCCCGGTGGACCGCGTGTTCGACCTCGCCGTGCTGGCCTCCGACCGCGCCCCGGCGAACCTGCCGAAGCTGATCGCCGCGCTCGACGACCCGAACGAGGCGATGCGCTGGTGGGCCGCGCAGGGATGCACGATGCTCCGCGCCAAGGCCGCGCCCGCCGAGGCGGCGTTGCGGAAACACCTGGACGACGAGTCGGGCGGCGTGCAAATCGCCGTCGCCGAGGCGCTGGCCGCCCTCGGCAAGACCGAGGCCGCCCTGCCGGTGCTGGAGCGATGGCTGGAGAAGGTGGACTCGCCGTTCGCGTTGCAGGCGGTGAACGTCTTCATGCGGATGGGCGAGGCTGCGCGTCCCTCGCTGCCGGCGATGCAGCGGGTGCTCCAGATGGCCCCGCCGCGGGAGGACAACGCCGGCCAGGGCCGTCCCTATCCCCATCGCGGCCTCCGCCACGTCGTGGCCGTGCTGGAAGGGAAGGAGCCCGCGCTGGTGTACCCGAAACCGTAGCGGGTGCTTGGCGGGCGTTTCGTTGTTACCTTGATTTACCTTGATTCAGCTTTTTTTAGATTTATTTGGTTTAATTGGGGTTTAATTGGGGTTTAATTGGGGTTTAATTGGGGTTTAATTGGGGTTCATCGCGCTTGATCGGGGCAGGAGGGGAGGTGAATGACCCATTCCCAAGGACCCATCCTCAGGATTGGCGTCATCCGATCGGGTTTGACCTGTCCATCCGTTGTTTTTTTTACCCGGATTCAGTTGGATTGACCCGGATCGGGTTTTGGGTTTCGCCCTTCCTTGAATCGGGCCGGTCTTCCTTCCCCCATCTGCCAACTCCCAACGGCTATCTGCCTTCCGCCTGCTGCCTTCTGTCCTCATCTCCCTCGTTTCTTCAGAATCAGTTCTATGACGTTTTCAAAGAACCCCAGCCCCGCCGCAGGGACGCGACGGTGCTGTCATCGACGACACAGATAATAGTGAATTTAGTTTGTCATGTCAAGTGAAATTAGCTAGAAAGTCGCGACCACGCTCCGGTGTGAAGGGGGCGACGGACAGGTCTGCCGTGGCTTAGGGGCTCTCGTGCCGGTTCCGCCGTCGCCATCGCGAAGGGGCCTCTGCGGGGATCCTCGTCCGTTCTGTAACGGGCCCCTTCCCAATCCCGAAGGGATTGAAAGCACTCAGCCCGGGGTTGCGCGGAACGCGTTCCCCCGGGAACACGGAGGAAATCCCCTCAACCCTGAAAGGGTTGAATCATGGATGCTATCGGGGACGATGGATTCAACCCCTTCAGGGTTGAGGGTTTGGAATTGTCGGGTACCCGGGGTAGGCCGAGGAACCGGCCAACCCCGGGCTGAGTGATTTCAATCCCTTCGGGATTGAGGACGCGTTTCAGTTTTGCGTTTTCTTCTTGGAACGAAAACCGATGTGAAGGGAACAGACGACTGCATGATGCGGGTTATCCTGAAAGGATAACAATCATTCAGCCCAGGGTTGGCCGGTCTTCCGGCCTACCCTGGGAAACACGATGAAAAGGGATCAACCCTGAAAGGGTTGAATCATTTGTCCAATCGAAGGCAATGGATTCTCCCTCCTGCAGGTTGAAGTCATTGATTTGTCGGATACCCGGAGTGGGCCGGAGACTTGTCACGTTTCACGTGAACCGGCCAACCCCGGGCTGAGTGATGCAATCCCTTCGGGATTGAGACGGCAGGAGACAACCTCCTGTTGATACCCCTGGAATACCCATCGTTGGTTTTGGGACGGTGATCTCCTGGTCGCCGAAACGTTTGAATTTGAGACGGTTCGGCGGCTTGGAAGCCGCCGCGCCACGGTTATTACAGGGGTTGCCATATTGCGTTGTCCAAGCAGCAAGAGACGCGTTAGTCTTTTCGCCAGCCGAATCAATCCTATGAAATCTGCAACCGGTGTTCTCCGTCACCTCCGCCCCGTGGTGGGCTTCGTGCTGTCCATCGCCGCCGCCCTGCCGGTGATGGCAGGGGGGATCGACCGGCATGCAGTGGTGACGCGGCACAATGTCGCGTGCGATGCGCTGGCGACGACGCTGCCGATGGGGAATGGCGAGTTTTGTTTCACCGCCGATGCGACCGGCTTGCAGACGTTCGCGGGCAATGCGATGGCGCACTGGGGCTGGCATTCGTTCCCGCTGCCGGAGGGGTGGACGCCGGACCGCGTGCCAGCGACGGGGACGTTCCAGCAGGGGCGCAACACGGGCCGCGACATCTTTCCGAAAGGCACCGACGCCATCCGGAAATGGATGTACGACAACCCGCACCGGCTGAACCTGGCGCGGTTGCGGCTGCGGCATGGCGACGGGAGCGAGATTGCCACGAACGAGGTCGCGGCGGTGTCGCGGACGCTG
>CAZAAF010000275.1:0-6634 GCA_964482575.1 uncultured Verrucomicrobiota bacterium
CATCCGGCGCGCCCTCGATCGCGGACCGGGTCTCCACCAAATGCCAGGCGATGTACTGGTGGCCGTAATTCCACGTGCCCTCGCGCTCGATGCCGGGCCGCAAAAACGCCTCGTTCCACCGCTTGAATTTCACGCCGTCGTGACTGGCCATGAGCAGGCCTTCCGAAATCGCCACGCCGTAACGCAGGTTCGCCTTCGCGCGCCACTCGCGGTTTTGCAGTTCCGGCAGCGAGCGCATCGAATCCGACCATCCGCGTTCGATGTAGCGTGTCGGGAAACCGATGAAGATATGCGGGGCCCGATGGTAGGGTTTGACCTGGTTCGTGTAGAGATGCTCCGGCGGCGAATCCACATACTGCAGGTCCGCGTGTGGCCCCCAGTGCAAAAAATCCTTCGAAGTCGCTGTGCGAATGGCGCGGACACCGGTCGGTTTCCAGGTTGTGTCGTTGATGACGCCACCGGTGAAGATGCGCCAATAGGCGCGATACTCGCCGCGCGCCGCATCCCAGAACGCCAGGTTCTGCGAATCGAATGCGCCCGCGGTGATCACCGGCGTCTCGCACATCGGCGTCCAGCGAAGGCCGTCGGGCGACCTGAATGCCAGCAGCCCGAGCGGTTTGTCGGAACGGATGATGGCCTTGTAGCGCGCGTCCGCGGGAGCGTCAGGGTTCCAGTCCTTGAACACCGCCGGATGACCGGGATCGGGATTCGCCGCGCCGATTTTACCCGGCGCCATCACAATGTTGTTGTTCTTCGAGCCTTTGAAATCGAACAGCCCCAGTTCCGGTTTGCGCCAGTGAATGCCGTCGTCGCTCTCAGCGTAACAGCAGTAGAGCGGATGCGCGTTGGTCTTGACCCGGCCCGGCGGCTGCACGTCCAGTTGCCATGCCTTGTAATACATCCGGTAGAGCTTGCCATCCTGAAACACGCTGTGATAACCGCTGCCACTCCCCTCCCACGGGGCATCATGCACCAGCGCGATCTCCCGCGGCTCGGGATGATGCAGGCGCAACTCCGCCTTGCCCGCGAGCCGCTCAATAAGGAAATCATCCACAAACAACTCGCGTCGCGAACCGATATCAATCGCGTCGGTGCGCTCGGCGGCATGGACGCGGGTTGCAGACGTGGCCGCCATGGGCCATGCGATAGCGGCGGCGGTTTGGAGGAAGAAATCCCGGCGGGAGCAGCAGGCAGGCGTCTTCATGCCGCCTATTTCACCACGAATTCATCCAATTGCACAGGCGAAATCCGCGGCATCCGCACCCACGGCATTTCCTACCGCTGGTTCCAAGTCGTGTTCGGCGTCTTCCACCGAATGCGGGCCGCGAAGACGGCGTTGTCGGCGCCATACTTCATGCAGACGGTATAATCAGAGGGATTCGGCGGGTTGGTCTGCATCCACTCGGCAACGGTCACCCATATTTCATTCGCACTGACCTCCGTGACGCCGAAATTGCCAAGCCGCGCCCCGCGCTGCGGCACCAGCACCCGCTCCGTGGCGCGGATGACGCACAGTTTTTCCGGGTCCACCTGCCCGATGAACAGCGGTGCGCGATGACGGAAGATGTGGTCGTTGTCCGCGCCGCGCCGTGTATAGACGAGAAACAACGCATCGTCATGCGTCACCCAATGCTGTTGCGTGTTGTAATTTCCAAAGTCGCTGCCGTCCTCCCATGTCCACTTCCTGGGTTCGCTGAAATGTAATCCATCGTCGCTGGAGGAAACATAGCCCGCCTTGTCCTGACGCAACGTGAGGTAGTAACGCCCGCGGAAACGCGTGAGCGACGGTTCGCCCAAACCGCGGTCGGCGTTCAAGCACAATTCGTTGCCCTGTTCGAGCATGGTCAGTTTCGCGCCGTCGAACGCGCATCGCAATACCGTCACCTTCTCAAACTTCTCTCCTTCGCCCATGAAATAGATCGGCAACAGAATGTCGCCATTGGGCCTGTCCACGCGCTGCACACAACCGGCACCGGCGTTGTGAAACTTTTTCGCATCCGGCATGACGAGCGTGTCCCAGGCCGACCACGCGCGTTTCTGGGGATCATAGACCGCGTAACACGTCTCGCGCTGGCGATGCGGCATCACGCGGTTGTTCAGGTAGCGCACCGTGTGACCAATGCCGAGCAGCTTGCCGGACCGGGCATGCCACTTCGGCCAGAAGTCACACGCACCAACGATGATTCCACCGGGTTCCTCGCGCCGGCCGAGTGTGGCCGTGTGCTCCAGCGGCCCCGACCATGTCTTGCCGAGGTCATCGCTGCGCATGTCGTTGAGGGGGAAAAACACGTCGCTGCCCGTGAGGAGCAATTTTTGCATCGTCAGCACGATACTTGGCGGGTTGCCGGGAATTGCCCCCGCGCGCGGATGCACCCAGCAAGTTTTCCTGTCGAAACCGGAGCGAATCGTGTCGAGTTGGATGTCGAATCCCGGCGCATCGGCGGCCAGACAAACGGCACAGGAAACACCGAGTCCGCAGAGGATGGAGAACCAACCGGCAGGCGTCTTCATGCCCGCCATTTCATCATGTATTCCGCGGATTGCACAGGCGAAACCAACAATCGCCAGCGCATCTGCAGCACTTACGGTTGGGTGAGGCGCTCAACCAGCAAATCCTCGAAGGCGCCCAAGTCCTTCCAGCTTACCGCGACGTGAACCGGCTTGGCACCCGGCTCAATCTTCGTGAATCCATCGTCGGTGACGCGGATGCCGATATCTTCCATCGTGCAAAGTTGCTGGGTAAACGCCAGATAAACTCCCACGGTATCGAAGAGCGTGCTGCTGTGCGTCTCAGCCGCGATCTTCTGCTCCGACTTCTTGTGCGACGCAGCCCAAACGCGGTAATTCTCAATGACGGCAACAGCCACCGGCGCCTTCGAATCGCGGACCTTGCAATACTTGTCGCCGGTCAGGTGAATCAATCCACAGGTGTCCACCGGCGTGATCGTCATGTCCCAGGGCGCCGTGAAAGCCTTCTGGCAGGCCTTCGGATTGGCTTTGACATTCCATTCCGCCGAGATTTTCGGGCTGTTGCCGTAGCCGACACGCACGCTGCCATACATACCGACGAAACGGGCGCGTTCGGCAATGCGCGGCTCGCGCTGGAGCGCCTCGGCAATGTTGGGCATGGGCCGGATGCTAATGAGAGTGACCGGCTTCTCCGACTTCATGATCGCATCAATCAGCGCCTGCACACCGTCGGCATGCACCTTGCCCGGATACGACTTGAGGTTGTAATCCTTGACCCATTCGGCCTGACCGCCCACGCCCTTGCCGCCATTCTCGGGCCCAACACCCACGGCAACATCTGTGCGACCGGCGCGTTCCAAGAATTTCGCCAGCAACTTGGCGCGATACTCCGACTTGCCGTAATCACCCACCACGAGCTTCAAATCGAGTTCGGGCGATTTCAGGAGCAACCCCAGCGCCCACGTATCATCAATGTCATCGCCGATATCCGTGTCGAGAACGACGGGGATTTTCGCAGCCGGCGCATCGGCGGCACGGCTGGAGGGCGCGAGATTGCACAAGGCCAGAAATACCGCCAGGGAAAACGCCGTGAAGAAAAAGGGATGCCGGAAGAATCGGTAGTTCATGGTCTGATTCTGAACGGCGTGGATGAAAAAAGAAAGTGTGGAATGACGATCAGCAACAATCACCTTGCGTTGCGGTCTGCCAAAATCACTTCACCACCAGCCGCGCGATTTCCTTGGCGCTCAGGGCGCGGTTGAAAACCGCGATCTCGTCGAGGCGGCCCTCCCAGTTGCTGTCGTTGTCACTGCGGCCACCCAAGAAACACTGGTCGAAACCGGCGGGAAAGTCCGCGCTGGCCACCGTCTCGATCTCAAGCTGGCCGTTGAGATAGACGCGCACGGTTCGGTCATCGCGCACGAGGACGACGTGCTGCCACTGCCAGCGGGGAATCACCGTGCTGCCGGCGGCGGTAGCAGCCGGATTGTTGCCGTGGAAGAATACGAGCCGGCCGGTGTTGCCACTCCTGCCACCAACGCCGAGATGATCGCCAAATGCGTCGAGGCCCTGGTCGTGGCCTCGGGAGAAAAGCCAGCCGCTGACATCGCGTCCTTCGTTGGGCATGCCGTTCCATAACCACATTGAGACGGAGTAACGCTTGCCGATGTCCGTCAGTCGTGCGCGCAACCGACCGCCAACAAAATGCGGGGTGCGATTGACTTGACCCTCACCACAAAACTCTTTCGAGCGCGGGCCTTCCAAATAGTAGGTGATTGCGCTTTCATAGACGGCATCGTGACCGCGGCCACTGGCGTCAGCGGCATGGGGACCGGCAAATTCGTTCATCCGCCAGTAAGCAACCGGCTTCAACGAGAGGATCGCGCGCGCCGCGGAACCATCGCGAAGTTTCCACTCGCGTCGCGGTTGGCCGCTGATTTTTTCCAGGAGTTCGATGGCAGTCTCTGCAATCCTGGGTTCGGCGCTGACTTCGAGGCCGGCAGAACGTGCTGCCCACGTATTGTAACCACCAAAGAGATGTTGTTCCTGCGGCGGGATGTAGCCATCCCCGCCGTTGGCCAGTTCGATCACCAGGGTGTTCGGCAACGGACTGGCAGCCTTGATCTTCAGGCCGGTGACGGCGTAGGTCTCGCACGACGTCGTCGCAATCCCAATGTCGCCAATCCGCAATGCCTGTGTCACCACCTCCGTCTTCTGTTTCTCATGCAGGAAAATTTGCTCGCGCGCATAAATCTCCTGCTGGGTCTTCGGCAGGCGGTCGCCCATGGCAGCAACAATGCGCTGTGCCCATTCGAACCGCTGTTTGTCGGGCACTCGCAGGTTCAAAACCGTCCGCCGCTCGACCATGGCAAGGCTCACGTCACTGCGATACTGAATGCCTTTGTACGCCGCCATCGCAACATCCACCAGGCCCTTCGCATACTCAGCAATCGTCAGCTTCGGGTTCCAGCTCTCCGGCCTCGTGTAATCGCGCCGCCAGATGTCACCGCTGCAACCGTGCGACATGATGCCGACGAACGCCGTCTTGCCCGGCTTGGCTTCAGGCGCGATGCGCTGTTTCAGCCCGTCGCAGAACAGCCCGAAGTAATCCGCACTGATGTCCTTGTCACTGAAGTAGTGCATGGAAAAATTGGCCAGCACGGCCAGCGGACGGCCGTCGCGCGACTGGAACGAGATCAGCGAGAGATCGGGGTCCTTCGGCCCGGCCTCGCCCGTCACATCATCCCAGTTCGCCCCCGCGTGCATGTTCGCGCGCACCGTCAGGTTTCCGAACGGATCCTCCTTGAGGCGGTCCGGACGACGAATCCACTGGCGCAACGCGGTGAACTCCGTCGCATTGCCCCTGGCGAACCCCACGCGCGCCGGCTCCAGAGCGGACTGTGCCGCCGCGATGGCCTCGACCAGTTTCTCGCGAAGGAAAGGCACGTAGTCCTCATCGGCATCCGTGCCGAGGCAGCCCATGGAGGACGGCGTGCTGTGCGTGTGGACCGCCGAGATCAAGATGCGGTTCACAGGGATGCCGCTCCGTTTTTCGGCTATCGTCTTGACTTCGTCCAACAACGGTCGCGGCATCATGCAGGTATCCACCACGACGATGGCCATCTGCTCCTTGCCCTCGGCCAGTACGATGGCGCGCGCGTGGATGCGCGTGTTGATCTTGTCCACTGACCGGCTGGTCATCCCGCCATTGACCAGCACCGGGAGCTTCACCGGCGTGATGTCAACGGCCGCGGCACCCGTCCTGAAATCGGCAGCTTGGAGATGGGAGACCGGTGCAAGCAGAACGGCGGTGAGAGAAACAACAAGGATATGTTTCATAGCGCGGGCCGGAGTTTACGCCGTCCCGCCACAATGTGCAGCAAAAACCCTCCAGATACTCACCCTGATTCTACCTTTGAATAGGACGCAAGGTGAGGATCACATCCCTGCTTCATGCGCTCTGCCCACTCCCGGCTTTCCCTATTTGTTTTTCGCCGGTTTCTTCTCCACAGCCTGCAAATCCATCGGTGTATTCGGGTCGTGCGGCACGGGCTTGCCGACCTGCTCGACGGGTTGGGTAAAGAGATAGCGCCAGACGGCTTCGTGAATGAACTTGCCCGAGGCGTCCTTGACCGCCGCGCCTCCGGGAACAACGGAGCTGTGAGCACGGTTGGCGTTCCCCCCCACGTCGGCGTCGGTAATGAGCCGGCGAGTGCAGCCGTAGGGCGGCGCGGCCTTGTCCACGTTCACCACCGGGCCGTACTGGTGCAGCCCCAGCAGTTCCCACGAGCGGTCGTAGTGGTGGCCCGTCCAGCCGCCATCGAGGACATGGCTGAAGGCGAAGTACCGGTACGCGGGCGTGGCGGAAGGCAACGCCTGCCATTTCTCAAGCTGGTCGCGCGGACCGCAGAACATCACCACGCGATCCACGCGCTGGTATTTGGCGAACCGCGCCGCCGTGGTCGAGCCGTGCGAGCTGCCGGAAATGATCACGCGGTCCCATCGCAGCGCCCGGCGGTCAGGCGTGAGGAAATAGTCCCAACGGCCCTGCGGGTTCTCCTTCGCGAGCCATTTCACAAACTGCAAGGCACGCTCCATCATGCCGTCGGGCTTGGGGATGTTCACCACGGGGCTGAAATCCTCGCCCGTGGAGGCTTCGAGGCGG
>CAZAAF010000276.1:0-6628 GCA_964482575.1 uncultured Verrucomicrobiota bacterium
TCGGATTCACGCACGTCAGTCACCATCAGCATCAGAGGTTCGCCGATCTGCTGCGCGGCCAGGCCGACACCACCCGCCGCGTGCATAGTCTCGAACATGGAGGTTGCCAGGTCACGGATTTCGATCGTGACCGTCTCAATCCGCTTGCCGCGCTGCCGCAGCACCGGATGTCCATATTTAACCACAGGTAAAATCATCGCTCTCACGCTAACCGAAGACGCCGGAAAATCAATCGGAAAGCAGGGGGTGGGGGGTGTTCATACGCCGGAATGGTCCGTGACGCTACACAAGACTGCGACAAGACTCTCTATGCGCGTTCTGTCGAGAATCAGCACGGGAGCCTGCGCTGAGCGATTTCTTGTTTCGTGAATAAGTAAATCACTTTAGATTCTAGAGAAATATGTTATTCTGCGCATGAGGCGCAGAGTGATACTGTTGACTGTGAATACCAGGATATGATGAAGGAGGGTTGGCAGCTCCCGGTAGCAAAATGCGGTCGACGCCTTCGACTTGCGCTCAGAAAGTTTTGCCGAGGAAGTACAAGCCGGGGCGGGCATTGCACATGACGTAGTAGAATCTATGAATATTGTAATTGCCGGTTATCAGCACGTTCATGAACCGGCAAGGTGTAGCTGTGTACATTTGTGAAATGAAGTCAAATGCGAACATCAAGTGCTGTGATGCCAAAGGGTTGTGAACAGAAATGGTGGAGAATCGACAAATCGAACTCAAATGTTTGACAAGGAAATCTATAAACTCATACTTGGGTTGACTTGGAGCACCGGCCTGTGGAGGCAGTCCCTCTTGAATCACAAGCCGCCTTCACCTACAGTTTACACCCTTAGGTTGGGCCTTGGAGTGTATGGCACGGGCGGTGGTTGATGCTGGCCTCGCTTCATCGCTGGTTGCGGTTGGATGAATAAACCGAGTTATTTGGAGGAACGGTAATGGCGGAGTACTTTATCGGGATCGATAGTGGCACGCAGTCCACGAAATCGATTGTGGTGAATGCACGTGACGGCAAGGTGGTGGGCGCAGCCGCCAAAGCCTACGGCCTGATTCCGAAACTGCCCGCGGGTCACAAGGAACAGCATCCCAAAGTCTGGATTGACGCTGTGGCCACCAGTGTGCGGGGCGCCCTCAAGGCGGCCAAGGTTAAGCCATCCGACGTTCGTGGCATGGGCGTCAGCGGGCAACAGCACGGCTTCGTTCCACTGGACAAGGACGGCCAGGTTATTCGGCCGGCCAAGCTTTGGTGTGATACCTCCACGGCACCGCAATGTGCCGAGATTATCGGCAAACTGGGCGGTCTCGCTCGCGTGATTGCCGCCATCGGCAATGGTGTCCCGGCGGGTTTTACCGCGTCAAAGATTCTCTGGCTGAAACAGAACGAACCCGGGAACTACGCCCGCCTTGTCACCGTCCTGTTGCCGCATGATTACATCAACTACTGGCTCACGGGCGCAAAGACCATGGAGTTCGGTGACGCGAGCGGCACGGCGCTCATGGACGTGCGATCGCGCCGGTGGAGCGATGCCGTGATAAACGCCATTGACCCGGAATTGAAATCCAAATTGCCGGCCATTCAACCAAGCGACCAGCCGGCGGGCCATCTGTGTGCCGAGGCAGCGAAAAAACTCGGCCTGACGACCGAGGTTTTGGTCAGCGCGGGGGGCGGCGATAACATGATGGGTGCCATCGGCACTGGCAACACCCGTCCCGGCATTGTCACCGCCAGTTTCGGCACCAGCGGCACGATCTACGCGTGCAGCAACCGGCCGGTGGTGGATCCCGAGGGTGAGATTGCAGCGTTTTGCGACTCCACGGGGCAATGGCTGCCGTTGCTGTGTACGATGAACGTCACCGTGGCCACGGAGATGGTCCGGAAGGATTTTGGATGGTCGGTGAAACAATTCGATGCCGAGGTGGGCAAGGCGCCGGTGGGGTCGGGCGGGTTGGTGCTAGTTCCTTACTTCGAGGGCGAGCGCACGCCCAACGTCCCGGATGGCACAGGCGTGTTCCTGGGGGTTAACCAACGGACGTTCAGCGCCGGGACTTTTGCGAGGGCCGCGATGGAGGGCGTTACACTTGGAATGAATTACGGTCTCAACCGGTTGCGGAGGCTGGGCATTGCACCGACTCAAATCCGCGCCACGGGTGGCGGCTCCAACTCGTCCGTGTGGCGGCAAATCATGGCCGATGTGTTTAACGCCGAGGTTGTCTGCACCCAGACGGCGGAAGGCGCGGCGTACGGTGGCGCGCTTCAGGCCATGTGGTGCCATGCGCGGCAACGTGGAAGCCGGGTGGAAATTTCTGACATCACGGACGAGTTTGTGAAACTCAATCGCAAGACAGTGGCCCGGCCGAAACCTCGGAACGTGGAGTTGTATCGGAAGCTGCAGGACCTGCAGGACCATCTCGGCCGCGATCTGCGCGGCGCCTTTGCAAAACATCGTGCCATCGTGGGTTGAGAATCGAGATTTGTGCATCTATATCACGCGAAGTACATCCTGCCCATTGTCTCTCCGGTGATTGAAAATGGCGTGGTGGCCGTCGAAGGCGATCGCATTGCCGCCCTTGGCCCTCGTTCGGATTTCAGCGGGCCGGTGACGGATCTGGGGGAGCGGGTGTTGTTGCCCGGGTTTGTCAATGCCCATTGTCATCTCGACTACACGAACATGGCCGGCAAGCTTCCTTTCAAGGGGAGTTTTGCCGACTGGATTGCGGACATTGTGGTGCAGAAGCGGTTCTGGAGAACCAAGGATTATGCGACGTCCGCGACGGCTGGGTTGGGGACGCTGCTGCGGGGTGGGACGACCATGGTGTGCGACATTGCCTCGTCGCCCGCGAACCTTGATTTTGTGGCCAACGCTCCGGTGCGCGTCCTGTCCTGCCTGGAACTGGTGGATGCCGCCGGCAAGGCGGCAGAGGAGAAATTCTGGGAACGGTGCGCCGGGCTCTCGCCTCATGCGCCTTATACGGCGTCGAAAGACCTTTACCGGCGGGCGCACGGTTACTGTCACCAGCGCGGAAAAATCTTCACGACGCACATGGCCGAATCCGCCGAGGAGGCTTCGATGTTTGAACGACGCAGCGGTGCGTTGTACGAACTGCTGGCCGTGTTTGGCCGGTCGCCGGAAGATTGCGGGCAGGGGAGCAGCGTCGCCTGGCTGGATGATTGCGGCGCGTTGGAAGGGGCGCTGGCGGTCCACGCCAATTGCGTAAGCGATCAGGATGTGGCGCGGCTCGCCCGGGCGGGGACTGTGGTGGCACATTGTCCGAGCAGTCACCGGTTTTACGGACATCCGGCTTTTCCGTTCGAACGGCTCCGATCCGCGGGTGTGCCTGTATGCCTGGGCACGGACAGCGCGGCCAGTGGAACGACACTGGACATGCGGGCAGAGATGCGCGATTTTATGGCTGTCTTTCCATCGGTGCGACCGGCGGAGGTGCTGGCCATGGCGACGTCAACGCCGGCAAAAGCATTGAAGCAGGACGGCGTCAGTGGCACACTGTGTATTGGCAGCCGGGCCGATATGATCGCGGTGCCGGCGCAGGGCGCAACGTCTGGGATGGTGGAGGCTGTGATTGGCGGGCGCGAGTCCGTGGGTTGGATGATGGTGAACGGAAAGGTGGTGCACAATGAGTTGTAGGCATTGGGTTCTGGTTCTCCTGACGGCAAGTGGGACGTTGTCCGTGGCGGTTTCAGCCCAGGTGGTCTCCCCACCCACACCGCGTGGATTCAGCACGCGCAACCTCGGCGGTGGGGCCGACGTCAATGCCAATCCGGCACCCGCGCCAAACAACACCGCCTTGATCCAGGCGCTCCGCATGAGGCTGGATGGGCTGATGCGGCAGCGGCGGTTCGACGAGGCGGAAACGGCATCGCTGGAGTTGCTGAAAATATCCCCGACCGATGAGCACGCCCTCAACAGTTTGCAGCAGATTCAGGCCGCCCGCGAGACGGCCCTGATCCCGCTGAAACGAATGATCGTACCTGCCCTGGAATTCCGCGAGGCAGCGCTGCCGGACGTGTTGAAGTACCTGCAGGAGATCAGTGCCGGCTTGGCGGCTGACAAGAAACCGGTGAGTTTTGTTCTCCAGTTGCCGCCGGGGACAACAACGCCCCTGGTGACGCTGAATCTGCACAATGTCCCGATGCTGGATGTCATTCGGTTTGTCACGGCTGTCACCGGTCTCGCGTTCAAGGTCGAGACCTACGCCGTGGTCATCTACAAGCAACCGCCGCCTGCTCCCGCGGTGGCGACTCCGCCGTCACAGTAACCCGGATGCAACTCGACGCTTTCGCCACCGCGGCGCTGGACGAGTTGCGGCGCGCCGGCTTGTTTCGGCACCTGAGGCCGATTGCGGGCGCTCAAGGCCCTTCTGTCATCGTCGACGGACGGGAGGTTTTGAACTTTTCGTCCAACGATTATCTGGGGTTGGCCAATGATCCCGTTTTGCGGGAGGCGGCGGTGCGCGCTCTGGAACGTCACGGCGTGGGTTCCGGGGCATCACGATTGGTTTGTGGAAATCTCGCACCTTACGGGGACCTTGAAAAGCGGCTGGCGGCGTTCAAAGGGAAACCTGCGGCAGTTGTTTTTGGTTCAGGGTATGCCGCGGGTGTTGGCACTATTTCCGCGCTGGTGGGCAAAGGCGACACGGTCATCCTCGACAAGCTGGATCACGCCAGCCTTGTCGATGGGGTGCGCTTGAGCGGTGCAACGCTGCGTGTCTATCCCCATGGAAATCTCAACAAACTTGAGAAGATCCTCCAGTCGAAGCCGAGCGGACGCGTGTTGATTATCACCGAGACGGTGTTCTCCATGGACGGCGACATTGCACCCTTGCGCGAGATAGTTGAGTTGAAAGACCGTCATGGTGCGTGGTTGATGATCGATGAGGCCCACGCCACCGGACTGTATGGGTCGTCCCGTCGCGGGGTTGCCGAGGCGCTTGGCGTTGAGGATCATGTGGATGTGACGTTGGGCACGCTCAGCAAGGCTTTCGGTTGTGTTGGAGGTTTTGTATGCGGTTCGCGGCCGCTGATGGAATTGTTGATTAATCGGGCCCGCAGTCTGATCTATTCCACAGCGTTGCCCCCGGCGATGGTTGCCGCGGCGACAGCCGCCGTGGAGTTCGTGACGGGTCCGGCAGGAAGGACACGGTGCCAAACCTTGTGGCAGCGGATTGATGAACTCAAGACAGGGGTGGAACGCCTTGGACATGCCAACATGCCGCACGGGGCCATTCTACCGCTGTTAGTGGGCGATGAATTGCGTGCCGTGGAGTTTTCGCGTCGGCTTTTCGATCATGGCTTCTTTGTGCCGGGCATCCGCCATCCCACGGTGGCGCACGGCGCAGCGCGGCTTCGCCTGACGGTGACGGCGTCCCATACGCCCGACCAGATTCAGCGGTTGCTAGGCGTATTGCCGGTTGTCTGGGAATAGGCTTTCCGGGGTTGTTATCACGCTTTACCCTCCACGTCTCTGGCTCTACGCTTCGCCTCATGGATTCATTGGCTGACAAAGATCGTCGTTACCTCTGGCATCCATTCACGCAGATGCGCGACTGGATGGCCGAGGAACCGGTCATTATTGAGCGCGGGCAGGGCGCGCACCTGTGGGACACGAAAGGCCGGGAGTATCTCGATGCCAACGCGTCCATCTGGACGAACATTCACGGACACAATCATCCCCGCATCAATGCGGCCATCCGCACTCAATTGGGAAAGTTGGATCACTGCTCCTTTCTGGGGCTGTCGAACGTGCCAGCCATTGAGTTGGCGGAAAAACTGGTCCAGATTGCGCCGCGCGGCCTAAGCCGCGTCTTCTACAGCGATGACGGTTCCACAGCCATCGAGGTGGCGATTAAAATGGCGTTGCACTACTGGGTTCATCAGGGGAAACCCACGCGGCGCCGGTTCGTGTCCTTTGCAGGCGCCTACCACGGCGATACAGTCGGTGCGGTGAGTGTTGGCGGCATCGATTTGTTTCATGCGGCGTACAAACCGTTGCTGTTCGACGTGGAACGGGTGGCGGATTTGGAGGGGCTGCGCGAGACCATGCGGCAAAAGGGGAGCGAAATGGCCGCGGTCATTATCGAACCGCTCATCCAGGGGTCCGCAGGCATGCGGTTATGGCCGAAAGGCATGTTGGAAGAAGTCTCACGACTATGTAACGAACAGGGCGCTCTGCTGATTCTTGACGAGGTGATGACAGCCTTTGGGCGCACCGGTACGATGTTTGCCTGCGAACAGGAAGCCGTAGTGCCAGACTTTCTCTGTCTGGCCAAGGGGTTGACCGGCGGTTGTCTGCCGCTGGCGGCAACGCTGATTCGAGAAAGGATATTCACTGCGTTCCTGGGGCGCTACGAGGAGCAGAAGACTTTTTTTCATGGGCACAGTTACAGTGGAAATCCTTTGGGTTGTTCCGCCGCGTTGGCGAGTGTGGCGCTCTTTGAGGAAGAGGAGACATTGATCCATCTTCAGCCGAAGATTGCATTGCTCCGGGACGAACTGCGGACATTTCGCAAGTTGAAGCCTGTTGTGGACGTGAGGCAATGTGGCTTCATTGGAGCAGTGGAAGTCGGCCCGTACCTGTGGGAAGCCCGGGCGGGCGTCCGTGTC
>CAZAAF010000277.1:0-6618 GCA_964482575.1 uncultured Verrucomicrobiota bacterium
TTGGCTTCAACTACAAATATCGGACGCCCTTCGTTGGTCCAATCGGCTAGGTAGCGATCCACGCCGGCGCGCAGACGATCGACCACGTGGAACTCGGTGATTGATGTGTTCATGCGATTCTCATTGGTGGGTACGTGACAAGCGCAGAGAACTCCAGGAGCGCGCTGGCGATGACGGGGAAATCAAGTCCCTGAACCGTCGCGCCGTAACGGCGGCTCTTCCATACGCACGTATTATTGCCGTCGATCGGCGAGCCATGCAGCACACGTTGGACCATCTCGGACACCTGATAGACGTTGAAAATTGGTGCCCAACTGTCCGCAAGCGTTGGATCTTCGCCCAACAGCACATAGTTCCAGCCGTCATCGATGAGAAAGTCCTGACTCGCGCCAGTCTGGTGAACGCGTTGATTCACTGCCAACTGCAGCGCGCGGCGCTCTTCATCCGTCGCCACGGTTGCCGCCAACAGTTCGTCCGGTGTGCGGTTCAACAACACGTTTTCGGCGATGACGATATGAAACGTGTTGTCATCGGTGATCACCGAGCTGGAGGGCGACTCGTTCTTCCCATCGGCGTTGGCCACGAATGCGGCGATGCCGAGCGCGCCCAATTGCTTCTCGAGCACGTTCAGGAAATTGCCCTGATCGTCGGGAAGCACTGTCAGACCGCGAAGCGTCTTTCGCTCCTGCAGGCGTGCCATCGCCCAGGCGTTCAAGTTTCCGATCGCAAAGTCGCTGGCCTTCATGCGGGCTCCCCATAACCAAGGTTCGTGCCGAAATGATTCTCAGTCGCAGTGCCCACCGCTTCTCCGATCTGCTGATCGTCGGGAATCATGTCGGGCGTCGGCGGGATGTTGACATGCGGCGTGAGCCAGAAATAGACCACGCCGGTTTTTTTCGATGTGCGACGGGTGATTTTGATTTTCGTCGCCGGTGTGTCCGCGAGGCATGGCTGCATCACTCCAAACTTGTTGACCGCGAAGCCGAACTGCAGGTTGAAGAACTCGCGCGCGCGTTTCCCGTAAGCCTCGGCGATGGCCGGGATCGTCAACAGCGATGCGTTGACCGGATCGCCACCACCACCAAAGAAGCGCAGCGACCCGCCGGTCTCCGAGACGTGGATGGTGGCCTGTTGCGAGCCGAGGTCAAAATAGGTGCTCTTGGCGCAGTTCGCGTAGAAGTGAGTACGGCTGCCGCCCAGTTTGTTGGGATGGTCCTTGTCGAAAGCGAACAGATGATCCCGCACACAACTTGCGCCCGCGCGCCCGATCACAGGCCCGATCCTCTCCCATGCGAGGGCGACCCAAGCCTTTTGCAGCGCTGGCGTGGCGGTGTCCTTGGTAATGGTGGCTGTGACGCTCATTCGCCAGGCTCCATTCTCAGCACACCGTCCTTGCCGAACTTGGCCAGACCTCGCAGGCTTTTCACAATCGCATCGCGAAGCGCTGGTACGTCATTGGCGAGCGAGGCCCCGAAACATTCCTCAAGCTCGAGGTCGTCCGGTTCCACCTCGTCATCCTCGCCGATCACTTCCAGGGCAACGGCCTCGGCACGGTCCACGTCGCGCACCTCCATGTGGCTGTTGAACGCGAACGGAGGATACGGGTTGTCAATGCCGTCATCGAAGAGTTCGGAGCTGCCGAGAAAATCCCAAATGGCTGAGTCCTTGCGTGCCACCATCCGGCCATGTTCCTCGAGGGCGCGCCGCGCCGGCAGATCATCCGCGGCATCGGCGGCTTTGGCCCAGCGTTCCTCCCATCCCTCGCTATGACTCTTCGCCTCGCCGCGGTTGAACTCAGGCCCGTAGTCCGAATCGGCGTAACGGAAAAGTTCCTGTGCTGGCCATGCCGACAGAATCTCGGGGTCCATGCCCTGCTGGCGCCAGCCGTAGCCGCGATCAATGTCGATATTGGTCTGGATGATCAGATCGAGACGTTCATCGCTGCCGAGGTCGCGCAGTGTGCCGGCATCCTCAGCGCTTGGGACATAGCCAAGCGATTGCAGCTCCTGTTTCATTCGAAGCCGTACCGTGGCCTTGTTAAGCGTTTGGCCCGGAGCAGCTCCATCCGGTTTCAGGATGCGCTCGATCCAATTGTTGACGTTTTGAAGATAGCCTCCATAGGTCGTGTGCGCGGAGAACATCGCCTGGCGTTTAACGGAGCCGGACAATTCACGGAGCGCCCCGGTTCCAAGGTCAGTCGGGAGGATGGTGCGTGCTTTGCGAAGCGCGATCGCTTCATCAAACGAAGCCGCATCGCTGAACTCCGCATTTTTGAAAGGAGCCGTGTTGGAGCGCGCTGCTGCCGCTTCGTGCCATCCATCGGACAGCGCGGAAGCGAAACCATTTTCAAGCGATGAAGTGAACGCATGGAAATCATGGGCGTTAATTCCATGCCGATAGATAGCAGGAAGTTCCGCCTGCAGATCGCGAAGAGCGGCAGCCGGATCATCGCTGTTGTAAGCCGCCTGCAGTCGAACCCGCATCGGTTCACGCAGTGCCGCCCATTCCATTTGTCCCACAGGCTTTCGCTGAAGTGTTTCTGCGTTGGAGAAAATGAACACCTGACGATTCAGAAAAGCACGAACGCCATGCGGTGATGCGTTCGCACGTACCAGCGCACGCAGTTGCGCATCGAGCGTGACAGCCCGGATGGCGACGGAATCAGTTTTGAAGAGCAGGCTTGGCATCAGAGGCCGTCCTGATTTCCTCGCGGTGCAAACTCGCTCGCGCCGCTGCCAAAGGATGGTGATGGCGCGGATGTTTTTTCGGACGTCGGCGTCGCCGGCTCGGCAACACGGAAATCGCCTTTGGCTACGTCCTTTAGTGTTTCTTCGGCGTCATCCCGCGCCGGTTTGCGGGACTTGGCTGCGTCCGGTGACATGCCTTTCGCGAGCCGATAAATGATGATGTCGAGCGCGACGTCGACCAGCTCTTGTGGAATGCCTCCTGCTTCGAGCGTGTTTTGTTTTCGAACAAACCCGCGCACGCGGTTTGTAACCCGAGTGATGATTCCTGGCAGTGGATCACAGCCCGTGCCAATCGCGCGGTAGCGCGCCAATTCAGCGGCGTTCAGCGCCTCGACAACATCATTGATTGATAGTGTGACGTAAGCCATATGCGTTGCCACCGTTGCCGCGGGGCCGGTGCAACCGGACACCCGCGGCGGCGGTAGCAGATTTCAGCCTTGGGCTTCGGATTCGCCTTCCGGCTTGGAATTCGATTTCTCTTTCGGCTTCCTCTCCGGTTTCTCTTCGGCCACGAAGGGCGCGATGAGCTTCCGGTCGAGCAGCGACTGCAGCCGCTTGTCATCGGAGGCGATTTCGATGACCGATTCCGGTTTGATCGTCTTGCGGTTCCAGATCAGGCCATGCGGCCCGAGTACCTTGAACTTTTTCATGATGTCCTTTTGGTTGGATGTTGAACGGTGCGATCCCTAACGAATCATCGTGCGCGGAGGCGACAATTCGACATAGGGCTTGAGACGCCAATGGGCGAACCCACGGTCGGCGAGCACGGACATGACGGGATCGCCGATCCACAAGTCCACGCCGGGCGACGCAGGCTGCGTCAACCATGCGGACCGCGGTGCCGTGGTGATCCAATTAGGCGATGCGCTCCATTGAACATCTTCGATCACCAACAATGGTGACGTACTCGTGTTCGTGTCGCCATTGATCACCTGGTCCAGCCGTATCTGCTTCACACCCGCGATCGCGGAGGAGGCGACATTGCTGAACGTCATCACGGTGCTCTTGCCGTTTGCCGTTGCGGTGACTGCAATCGGAAGCGTGGTGGTCCAATTGGAACCATCCGGCGACACATTGAACGAGAACGTCATCGTCGCCGTGCTGTTCGTACTGCAGTGAATCCTCGGCCAGATCGTCAAGCTCTGGCCTTGAAGCACTGACACCGCTGTCCCGACGCCATTCGATGTCGAATTGTAAGCCACATTTGACGTAAACGGCGTGAACGAACCCGATCGCTGCGCTTGCGCCGGCATCGCCAGAACCGCGAGGATCGCCAACACTGCCAAAGGCGAAACGACTTTCTTCGCCGCCTTCCATCTCTTCTCCAACATATTATTCAACTGTTTCATGACTGTCTTTCCTTTCGTTTTTCGGACCCTGTCCGGCGCGGGGCGGCCGGGCCGTTGCCCGCGCCGGACTTTTCGTATGGGTGAGCTTCCGTTAACCGATCGCGCCGGCAATGCGGTACCCCGCATAATCGGCCGTGATCTTGTAGTCCAGGTACGCGTTGCCGCGATGGACGTCGCTGTTGATGGGATCGTCGCGATACGTCTTGATCTGGAACCCATCGGGACCGGTTTCCTCGGTCCATGCGAAGGTGCGCATGAACGAAGGCGCCTGCAGGTCCTGCGACCCATCGGCGACCGCGAGGTAAACGTCCTTGCCCCAGATTTGGTCGGGATCGACGGCGAGACCTTCCGGGGCCTTGTTCTCGATACCACCGGCGACCACAACCTCATCGACCTTGAACAGCGCGGCGATGAGATCGGCGGTGATCACGCCCTTTTGGGTGTACTTGATGCGATCGAGAACCAGCGGATGGTAGCTCAACGCGATGAACACCGAACGCGGCAGGTTCATCAGGTTGCATTCCAGACCCGTCTGGTCGTGGATGTGCTTGCGCGCGGCCTCGACGTCCTCGAACGGATTGCTCGCCGGATCGTCCCAGTGCACGGTTGGCGCGTTGCCGGGAAGCGTGGCGGCCAGATCGCGCACGGCCTGCTCGCGCTTCACGAGAAACACGTCCGCAACGCGCTTGATGGCGGCGCGGTCGGCATCGAAGTAAGCGGCATACTTCTTCCGCTCACCATCGTCCACGGGCTCCTCGTGCCCATACTCCTGACAATAGAAGTTATCGTCAGTGAGCATGGGAACGCCTCGCGAATACGCCGTCCGCGGCGCACGCTTGATGTTCTTCGGCACGTTCAGCGCGTTCTCCCGAGCCCATTTGTAGTAGGCGGCACTCTGGAGACCGCTCATGAAGAACGGTGCCATTTTGCTGGCGACGAAGTAGCGGGCATCGTGCATAAAGCCCACGAACAACGTCGTCAGTACCGGATTTGCAGTAGCAGCTGATGTCATTGGTGATCAGTTCCTTTCTTGGTTGTGATGATCAAACTTTCTCGACCACGTCGAGAGCCTCAAAGAGCTGTCCGGCGACGGCGTTGCCCTCGATGTTGATCCCAATCGAGCGGTCCGTCGCGACAGCGTTGACGACCTTGCCACCGGCAGCGGCTTTGACACGCGCGCCGAGAGCGATGGCCTCGCCAGCAACAAACTTCGTCGTGCCACCTTTGCCGATCATCCGACCGGTAATGACAGGAGCGCCCGCTTTGAGCTGGCCGAAGTGAACGGCGATGGCCGGCGAAGCGCCAGCGCCGCTATAGAGCTGCACCTTGCCATCGGCGTTCAACTCCAACGCATAGCCCTCTTTGCCATCGAGGTCGCCGGGGTTGTGTACGTCGAAGGCTCGATACGGCCCGTCAACGAATCCCATGATAGTCATGTCTGTGATTCCTTTCTGGTTGTTGGTTCGCTGCTACTACTTGCGCGGAGCGGCGGCACGGCAGTACTCGCTGTAGAGCTGACGATCCCCACGGGCGACGATGTCGATGGCCTGCGTCTCCGAGACATTGCGTTCCTTGGCGACTTCGCGCACGCGGTTCATGAACGGATGAGCGTTGAGGTCGGCCCCCTTGTCCTGGTTGGGATCTTCGCCCTCGACGTCGCCGTTCGGCGTCTTCGCCGACTCCCGATTATGCATCGGCTTCGGTGTGGTCTGCTCGGGAAGCCCTTCCAACAGCGCAAGCGCGTCGGCGCGGTTGGCCAGGAGCGCCTTGCGCCATGCATCCTTGGCTTCCGGCTTGAACCGCTTCGAGTACTTGAGCAGGTCAGCGTCCACGACGCTGCCTGCCATGGTTGTATTCTCCTGCTCAAGCACGCTCACGCGGTTCTTGAACGAGGTGGAGTCGGTTTGCAGCTTGGTCACCGCCGCGAGTACAGCCTCTTCCGAGGCGTCAGCGGAGAGTCCAAGCGCCAATGCTACTGATTTCATTGCGGGTCCTTTCGTTACGGGGCTTGTTTGGGTTTCCGCCGAGGCCGCCCCAGCAGCCTGACGATTTGAAAGCGGTGTGGCGGCCTGGTTGGCTTCGCCCATTTTCCTTCCAGCCATTTTGAAGTGGGCATCCGAGATAAGCTTGTGCTGGTCCGCCTGATGTTCATGCATGGCCGCGAGGTCATATTTTCCAGCACCGCGCGCCTTTTCGGCGGCGTGCCGATGGCTCGTCTCCGCATGGCCGTGCATCATCCCGGCTTGTGAATGCTCCTGGTATCCTCCCTTTTCAGCCACGCTGCGGCTGTAGGCGTTCGCCTTGTTGCTTGGGTCGAAAGCCGTCGCGGATTCTCCCTCCACGTATTGGTTGCCATGAAAATCATGACCAGCGACGTCGCCATTCTTAAAAGGCGCGAGCACATCGGTGTCACGATTGCTGATCGGTTTGAGCGTCGTGATATTTGGCTTGTTGGTGAACGCAATCGAGTCGACGCGCAGCGGTCGGACGCGGTTGCCGTCCAAACGCTCAAAGTCTTTCGG
>CAZAAF010000278.1:0-6606 GCA_964482575.1 uncultured Verrucomicrobiota bacterium
AACATCTTTGCCCGGAGCAATCCCTGGGGATTGGGCACCTCGGCGCGCGCCCGCGCCATCCGGCTCCGCTCATCCACCTCCGCGCTGATCCAGGTCAGCTGGCCCGTGAAGGTCTGGTCGGGGACCGCGTCCACATGCAGCTCGACCGTCTGGCCGACGCGCACGCGGGCCAGCGCCGACTCGGGGATGTTCAGCATCGCCCACAGGGTCGAGCGGTCGGCAAGGGTGAACAGCGGTTTGCCCGCCTCGATCAACGCTCCCCGCACCGCGCTGCGCTCCACGATCTCGCCCGCAAACGGCGCGCGCACCTCCATGTACACCGTCTCCGGCGGATGCGCGACCATCGCCTCGATTTGTTCCTCGGCGAAGCCCAGCGTCCGCACCTGCTGGCATGCGCTCCGGTGGGCCGCCTCGGCCTCCTGCAGGTCCTTCTCCGATGTGACCCGCTCGGCCCGCAGCTTCCGCTCGCGGTCCAGCGTCTGGTGCGACAGCACCGCCTTGGAGACCGCGTCGGCGATCGTCGCCGACCAGAGTTTCGCCACGACCTGCTTTTCCACCACTTGCATGCCCAGGTCCGCCGTCACTTCCTGGATGATGCCGCTGACGGGCGCGACGATCTGGGCCAGCTTGTTCTGGTTGAAGGCGATTTCCGCGTAACACTCGACGCCCTCCGAAATCGCCCCGACCGCGGCCGGGGCGGTTTCCACGCCGACGAGGGCCGCCGAGTCCGCCGCCGGCAGGCGCACCTTCGACCCCTCGCCGGGTTTCAATTTCGCGGCGAGTTCCGGGTGGCAGATGCCGCATTCATCCTCCGGCAGGTTGTGTTCGGTGCACATCTTCTTTCCCGCCGGGCTCTTGGCCTCGGCGTGTGCGTCGTGGTCGCCGGGTTCGGCGGATTTCGAGCAGCCCGCCAGCAACGCCAGCGCGGCCAGCAGGCTCAATGTCATGGGGATTGTTTTCATGAGAGGGGTTCCTTCGCAAAATCAGGGGCGCTCCGGCGCCGGGAGATCTTTCATCAGCAGCCATTCCAATTCGGCCTGGGCGACGTTCAGCTCCAGCAACCGGTCGTAATAATCGAGCTGCACCTGGGTGCTGGTGCGCTGGGTGTCGAGAATGTCGAGCAGGCCGAACTTGCCGGCCCCGTAGCCCTTGCGCACCAGTTGCGAGGCGGCTTCCGCCTTCGGCAATATCCGCAGCCGGTAGCTTTCCACCTGCTCGCCGGCCGCCCGCAACCGCGCGTCGGCGATGGCCAGGTCGCTGGTCAGTCGCAGCTCCACGGTCGTGAGATCGTAGCGGGCGATGTCCGCGTTGGCGCGCGCCTCGCGCTTGCGTCCCTGGGCGCGGTCGAACACCGGCAGCGGCACGGAGATGCGGAAGGCCATCAGGTTCTCGTCTGCGCCCGTGTCGCGGCCCGCGGCCACGCCGAACGTCACGTCCGGCAGCGGGTCGAGCTTCGCCCGGCGCAGCTCCAGCTCGGCGCGGTCCCGGTTCGCCAGCACGGCGCGGATGTTGGGATGCCGGGCCAGCATCTGGTCCCGGGCCTGGTCGAGATCGGGGCGCTGCGCCGCGGTGGACAATTCCCCCGTGAGGGCGCTCATGTTCTCGGGGCGGCGTCCCAGCAGCGGCGCCAGCAGCTTTTGCGCCTCGGCCAGTTGCCGGCGCGCGCCGGTGAGTTCCACCATGACGCGCTCGTGCTCGACCTCCGCGCGCAACTGTTCCTGGTCGGCGGCGGCGCCGGCCTCGACACGCTTGCCCACGGCGCGGGCCGTGGAGCCGGCCAGGGCGGCCAGTTGTTCGGTGACCGCCACTTTCTTCTGCGAGGCCAGCGTCCGCCAGAACGTCTCCTTCACCTCGCGCAGGACTTCGAGTTCGCGGCTGCGGTATTCCCACTCCGTGGCGGTCACCCCGGCGTCGCCGATCTGGGCGTCGAGCGCCTTCTTGCCGGGGAACGGCACGGTCTGGTCGATGCCGGCCAGGTTTTGGGAGCGGGAGAAACCGCCGTTGTTCACCGGGACCTGGTCGGCTCTCAACTCCAGGCTCGGGTTGGGCCACAGGCGCGCCTGCACGGCGCGGCCCGTGGCGGCCTCGATGCGCGCGCGGGCGGCGCGCAGGCCGGGGTTGTTGGCGACCGCCTCCGTCATCGCGGCGGGCAGGTCCAGTTGGGTTGGAGCCGGCGCGGCCGCCAGGGCCACACAACCGGCAACAAGCACAGCACACAAAACTCTCATGCAAACCTCAGGTGATTATGGGAAACAAAAACACTGCCGCCATTCGACCGCGGCAGAAAGGCACACGACGGGCGCTGATGTGGAATCAGGCCTGGGGAGGGGGCGTGGGAGGACGGAAGGTCAGCGAATGAAAACCGGACAACGATGGACGGGCCGCCACCAGGGACACGACCGGCGATTGGACGACGGGCGTCGTGTCGGGCGTCTCGAGCGCCTGGGTGCAGAGGCAGTAACACATCGCGCCGTCGTCATCGTCGTCGGTGCAAGGCGATACCACCGGTTCCATGGCGGCCATCACGAACAGCACGCCAAGGAGGGCCATCAGCAGGGCTTTGACTGTGGGACTCCTCAACATATCGTACAGCGGCAACCTAAAGGGAAGGAGGGGACGAAGTCAACCGGGGATTGGCCCGGTCGCGGGCACCGGCCAGAGAATCCCCTTGATTTTGGCGGGGATTTCTGGGAAGTTCGTCCCGATGAACAACCTGTGCAGCAAGGTTACGAAGACGATTACCGGGATCCCCTGACGGGGGTGAACGGCTTGCTGCGCCACACCCTCGGTCACCCATCGGGGGTTTTTTCATTTATGGCACTTGAACGGTCCCGCATCGGTCCGGGGCGCGCGGCGGCAACGCCGGCGGACGGATCGTGTTGGACCAGGACAGCAAACAGAAACGGATAACGAACATGGCATTGGTCGTTCAAAAATATGGCGGGACCTCGGTGGGCAACCCCGACCGCATCAAAAACGTGGCCCGGCGCGTTCTGGCCACCCAGCAGGCCGGCAACCAGGTCGTGGTGGTGGTGTCGGCGATGAGCGGCGTCACGGACAGCCTCATCAAGCTGGCCCGGGAAATCCACGAGATGCCCAGCGAACGCGAGATGGATGTGCTGCTGGCCACCGGCGAGCAGACCACCATCGCGCTCCTGGCGATGGCCATTCACGCCCTCGGCGCGAAGGCCACCAGCCTCACCGGCGCCCAGGCGGGCATCGTCACCGACCGCGCGCACACGAAGGCGAAGATCACCAACATCACGCCCAAGCGCGTGCACGACCTGCTCAACGACGGCAACGTCGTCATCATCGCCGGCTTCCAGGGCGAGACGCCGGACCAGCAGATCACGACGCTCGGCCGCGGCGGCAGCGACCTCTCCGCCATCGCCATCGCGGCGGCGCTCAAGGCCGACATCTGCCAGATTTACACCGACGTGGACGGCGTCTATACCGCCGACCCGCGCATCGTGAAGGACGCCCGGAAAATTCCGGAGATCAGCTACGACGAGTTGCTGGAGATGGCCGCGCTCGGCTCGAAGGTGATGCAGGCGCGGTCGGTGGAGTTCGCCAAAAAATTCAACGTGGTATTTGAAGTGCGCAGCAGTTTCAACGACAACCCAGGAACCATTGTGAAAGCAGAAACCCGCAGCATGGAAGACGTCGTCATCCGCGGCGTGGCCGTGGACAAGAAGCAGGCCAAGGTCACCGTCGCCCACGTGCCCGACAAGCCGGGCATGGCGTCGCGGATTTTCCGCGCCGTCGCCGACGCCAATATCAATGTGGACGTCATCGTCCAGAACGTGTCCCAGGCCGGCTCGACCGACATCACCTTCACCGTCGGCACCGACGACTTGAAGAAGTCGCTCGTGGCACTGGAGAAGGTGGCCCGGGAGGTCGGCGCCAGCGGCGTGACCGCGCAGGACGCCATCGCCAAGGTCTCCATCATCGGCGTGGGCATGAAGAGTCATCCCGGCATCGCCGCCGACATGTTCGAGGTGCTGGCCGCCCAGCAGATCAACATCGGCATGATCAGCACCAGCGAGATCAAGATCTCGGTGGTCATCGACCTCAAGGACGCCGACAAGGCCGCCCTCGTGTTGCACGAGAAGTTCGGGCTTTCGAAAGGTTGAAGGTCGAAGGACATAGGTGGAAGGTCACTGTCGTCGATGAACCAGCCGATACAAAGTTTTGAAGACCTGTATGTTTATCGAAAACTGGTGGCGCTGCATTTCGAGGTGCATGAGATGTCCCTTGGGTTTCCCAAGTTCGAGCTGTATGAACTGGGGTCGCAGATCCGACGCTCGTCGAACTCCATTCCGGCGAACGTGGCCGAGGGGTGGAACAACAAACATGTGGCCATCTACCTCGAAGGCATCAACCGCGCCCTGGGCGAGTTGCGGGAGACTCGGCACCATCTCCATGTGGCCCATGGGAAGCGCTACTTGACCGATGACAAATATCGTGATTTTGTCTCCCGTTATGATGAATGCGGTCGAATGTTGAGAGGTCTTGAACAATCGTTGGAGCGGTCCGCCGGGTTGTCCCGGCGTTAGGATTCGACCCATCACCTAATACCCATCACCTACGTCCTATCACCTACCCCCTTCTCATGAATCCAAAAGTCGCCATCTACGACACGACGCTGCGGGACGGCACGCAGGGCGAGGGGATCTCGCTCTCGAGCGCCGACAAACTGCGCATTGCCGACCGGCTCGACGCGTTTGGCGTCCACTACATCGAGGGCGGCTGGCCCGGGTCGAACCCGAAGGACATGGAGTTCTTCACCGAGGCCCGCAAGCGCAAGTGGCGGAACGCGAAGATCGCCGCGTTCGGCAGCACGCGCCGCGCGAAGGAGATCTGTTCGCGCGACTCGAACATCCAGGCGCTCGTGGAGGCGCAGACGCCGGTGGTGACCATGGTCGGCAAGACGTGGTCGCTGCACGTGCGCGAGGTCATCCGCGTGACGCCGGAGGAAAATCTGGCAATGATCGGCGACAGCGTCCGCTACATCAACGAACGCGGCAAACAGGTCTTCTCCGACGCCGAGGACTTCTTCGACGGCTACAAGGACGACCCGGCCTATGCGCTGGCGACGTTGCGCGCCGCGCAGGACGCCGGGGCCGACGTGCTGGTGCTGTGCGACACCAACGGCGGGACGATGTCGGCGGACGTCTCGCGGATCGTGGGCGAGGTGCGGCGCCAGCTTCGCGCCGCGCTCGGCGTGCACACGCACAACGACTGCGGCCTCGCCGTGGCCAACGCCCTCGCGGCGGTGGAGCAGGGCGCATCGCAGGTGCAGGGCACCATCAACGGTTACGGCGAACGTTCGGGAAACTGCAACATCGCCACGGTGGTCGCCAACCTCGTGTTGAAGATGGGCCTCACGTCCATCCCGCGCGAGAACCTCAAACATTTGCGCGAGCTGAGCCTGTTCGTGGACGATCTCGCGAACGTCCGGCCCGACATCCGGCAGCCGTTTGTCGGCGCGACGGCGTTTGCCCACAAGGGCGGCATCCACGTCAACGCCATCGAGAAGGTGGCGCGCAGTTACGAACATCTCGAGCCGGAAGCGGTCGGCAACCGCCGCCGCGTGCTGGTCAGTGAACTCAGCGGCCGGAGCAACGTGTTGCTCAAGGCGCAGGAACTCGGGCTCAACCTCGACAAGGAGACGCCCGAGTTGCGCGAGGTGCTCAAGCAGCTCAAGGAGCTGGAGCATCGCGGCTATGAGTTCGAGGCGGCGGACGCCTCCTTCCAATTGCTCGTGCAGAAGGCGCTCAAGCGGCACAAGCCGTTCTTCCAGTTGATGGGCTACCGCATCATCATGGACCGCCGGTCGCAGGACGGGCAGCAAATCTGCGAAGCCAGCGTCAAGTTGAACGTCGGCGGCAAAGTGGAACACACCGTCGCGGAAGGCGACGGTCCGGTCAACGCGCTCGACACGGCCCTGCGCACGGCGCTGGTGAAGTTTTATCCGGCTATCCAGAAAGTGCGGCTGGTGGACTACAAGGTCCGCATCCTCAACTCCGGCGCCGGCACCGCCGCCAAGACGCGCGTCATCATCGAGTCCACCGACGGCGAATCCCTCTGGGGCACCGTCGGCGTTCACGACAACATCATCGAGGCAAGCTGGGAGGCGCTGGTGGACAGCGTCGAGTACAAGCTCTTCAAGGACGAGAAGCGGAAGTAGAAGACGCGCCTGGCCAGGGCGCGGGTTTCAACGCCGGGACGCCGCGAACACCGGGGTTCACAGAGTCTTCGCGTTTCTCTGCGTCCTCCGCGGCTTTGCGATGAGCCTCCGCCTTCTCTCCCACGATGGCTCGCGCCGCTGTTGCGGCTACCGTCCGATCTCCACTTCGTAGAGCATGCGCGCCTTACCGTCGGCGGCGATGGACAGCGGGATCGAGAGCGTGCCGCCTTCCTTCACGCTGGCGGGGATGTCGCCGAGCCGCTGGCCGCTGGTGGCGAGCGCGTGGACCTTCGCGCGGTCCGCGTTCTTCAACTGAAGCGTCACGGTGGCGCGCCCGGCGCGCATGAGGTGCGGGAGCCGGCCCCACGACAGGAGGATCTGGCGGTTGCGGTCGCCGTAGCGCGCGCCGCTGTTTT
>CAZAAF010000279.1:0-3295 GCA_964482575.1 uncultured Verrucomicrobiota bacterium
CCGAAGAGATCGGGCTGAAGCAGATGTATCGTACCGAATACAAAATCAACGGCAGCGATGCCGTGCTGGAGGTGTACGGTGGCAATATGTCGCCCGCGGTGGCCGCCAGCCGGCTGGAGGCCGGGTTGCGCGCGCGGCAGTACAATGCGACCATCCCCGGCAGTGACAACGGTGCCATGGGCGTGCTCACCTCCAAGGACGAACTGACGCGCATGATGGTGACCCCGACCAGGGAGGGCAAGACCCTGCTCTTTGCCGTGCGGCAACGGTGGGAAGACGTCAGCCGTTTCATGGCCGCCGCCAACGGCCGGGTTCCGGATCCCGCCCTGCCCAACATCCCGTCCATTCCGGGAGGACGGCTCATCTATCATATCGAAGACCAGAAAACCCGGACCACGATTGCGATGTATCGGGCCGGCAGCTCGCCGGAAGACGCGCGCCAGTTTTATGCGCGCAGCCTGCCGCCCGAGGGTTGGGAGCCGATGGGGGTGGGCGTCGGCGCGCGCAGCATCCCCTCCATGTTCCGCCGGGGCCCCCTGACCTGCATGGTCAGTGCACGGGCCGATGAGAAAACCGGAGAAGTGATTGTCACGTTGTTGATTCGCCGCTCCTCGTTATGAAACAGAAAATCATCCTCCTTGTTGCGTTGCTGGCAGGCATCACCGCCTTCGTGCTGGGGAAGCAGAGCCAGGAGAGCTTCAAAATCCGATTCCAAGCCCAGTTCGCCCGGCGGCAGGTCGTGGCCGCCGCCCGCAACATCCCCCCGGGCACCGTGCTGACCATGAACGACATTGGCAACGCGAGCGTCTTTGTCCAATCCATCTCGGGGCGCGCGGTCCTGCCGGATGAATATACCGAGGTGGTGGGCAAGAAGACACGCACGTTCCTCAACGAGGGCCAGCCGGTTTTGTGGAGCGATGTGGACATGCCTTTCGGCGGCTTTGGCGGCATGGCGGGCATGGTTCGTCTGGGCGAACGGGCCCTGGCCGTTCCCGTGGACAACACCGCCGCCGTGGGGGGGCATGTGAAGCCGAACGACCACGTGGACATCATCGGCACCTTCAGTTTCCCCGGTGCCAGTGGCAAGGCGGCCGTGCCGGGCGCTCCCCAGCTTTCCGATACCGTCACCATTACCATCCTGCAAGACGTCACCGTCCTGGCCACCGGCCAGCTCATGAGCCGGCGCCCGTCGGAGATGGAGGGGATGGACCGGTTTGGCAGCCAGTACGCATCGGTGACCGTGGCGGTGACGCCGCGCGAGGCGGAGATGCTGGTGTTCGCGCAACAGAAAGGGAAACTGTCGCTGGCCTTGCGCAACCGCGATGACGTGAGCGCGGAACAACAGCTCGAGAACGTGGACTTCCAGAGGCTGGAGAAGAATTTCAACGAACTGAACCGGGTGCGTCAGCAACGGTTGCACCCGGCGCTGATCGCACCGTCGGCGACCGCGCCCATCACCCCGGCACCGAAAACCGGTTCGCCGACACCCTTGGGACGGTGACCACCCGGCGGGTAACATTGCAACCGACATCCTGACATGCCCAAGAGCACTGACGAACTCGACCTGGTCGTGGAAGTGACGGAAGACGGCCAGCGGCGCCGGATACGCCAGCGGTTGCATCCGGCGGAATATTCCATTGGCAGCGACCCGGACTGCGCCATCTGCGTGGCCCACAGCGGCATTTCCCGCCGGCACGCGCGCCTGGTTTTTGATGGGAACGAAATCCAGATCGAGGATCTCGGTAGCACCAACGGCACGTTTGTGGACGGTGTCCGCATCAAACGGCGCGTTCGCATCCATGTCGGCCAGCGCGTCATCATCGGCGCCTCCGTCATCTGGCTGGACAGTCCGCAGGACAACGCCGCCGCGGCGTCCCCCGCGCCCAAGGTCGAGCCGGAGCGGGCGGTTCCGCCGCCCACGCCTGCGCCTGCGCCCACGCCCGCACCGGTGTCGGGGGAGACGACGGTCATTCCCGGCGACCCGACCCGCGTTCAGATGCGGAAATTCAAGGCGCAAATCCACACGGAGTTGCTGAAGCGGCTCGACCTGAAACGGCTGATCAGCACCAACACGGCTGCGACCAAGTCGTTGCAGGACAAGGTGCGCGTCACGGTGGCTTCCATCGTCAACGAAATCAAAGACCAGCTTCCCGCCACGATTTCCGGGGCCCAACTCACGCGCGAGATCATCCAGGAGGCCATCGGCCTCGGCCCGCTCGACGACCTGCTGGAGGATGGCGAGATCACCGAAATCATGGTCAACGGCCCCGACCGGATTTATGTGGAGCGCCGCGGCAAGATCCAGTTGACCGAGCGCACGTTTGTGGACGACGCCCAGGTGCTGGCGATCATTGAACGCATCGTCGCGCCCATCGGCAAACGGATTGATGAAAGTTCGCCCTATGTGGACGCCCGCCTGGCCGACGGCAGCCGCGTCAACGCCATCATCGCCCCGCTGTCGCTCAAGGGGCCGACGATCACCATCCGCAAGTTTGCCAAGACGCCGTTCGTCGTGTCGGACCTGATCCGCTTCGGTACGTTGACCGACCAGATCGCCGACTTCATGCGCATCTGCGTGCTGCTGCGCAAGAACATCATCATCTCCGGCGGCACCGGTTCCGGCAAAACCACCTTCCTGAACGTGCTCTCCAATTATCTGCCGAAGGACGAGCGCATCGTGACCATCGAGGACACGGCCGAATTGCGGCTCAACCAGCCGCACGTCATCAGCCTCGAGGCGCGCCCGCCGAACATCGAGGGGCGCGGCGCCGTCACCATCCGCGACCTGGTCCGCAACGCCTTGCGCATGCGGCCTGACCGGATTGTCGTCGGCGAGTGCCGCGGCGGCGAATCGCTGGACATGCTGCAGGCGATGAACACCGGTCACGACGGCTCGATGACCACGGTCCACGCGAATTCCCCCCGCGACACCATCAGCCGCCTGGAGACGATGGTGCTGATGGCCGGCATGGAACTGCCCAGCCGCGCCATCCGTGAGCAGATCGCCTCGGCGGTGGACATCGTCTGCCAGACCGACCGTCTCAGCGACGGCACGCGCCGCGTCACGAAGGTCTCCGAGGTCACCGGCATGGAGAAGGACGTGATCGTGATGCAGGACATGTTCATTTTCAAACAGACGGGGCTGGACCCGAAGGGCCGGGTCACGGGCTATTTCACCGCCACGGGATCGGTGCCGACGTTCATTGACGAGGTGAAGGTGCGCGGCCTGGAACTGGATCGCGACGTCTTCACGCAACAGTACGAACCGACGCCATGAGTTTCTACGATTTCAACA
>CAZAAF010000279.1:3347-6597 GCA_964482575.1 uncultured Verrucomicrobiota bacterium
GCTGGGCCAGTGGATGACGGAGATGTCCCGGACCTACCGCGAGGTGTACGTCGAGGAGACCGGCCGGCATCTCGATGACATGTTCCTGTCGTTGAACCCGGAGCAGGTGGTGAACCTGGCGCAGATCACGGGCGTGTCATTCGCGCTGATCATGTTCGCGCTGGTGGGCAGTTACGACGACACGTTGCATCTGGCCGGTTCGGCGGCGTTCTCGGTGATGGTCGGCATCGTCGGGTTCATGATCCCGCGCTGGGTGATCCGTCGCATGCGGCAGCGGCGGCTGGTATTGTTCAACGAACAACTGGTGGAAGCCATGCAGACGATGAGCAATTCGCTGCGCGCCGGTTTCAGCGTGTTGCAGGCGTTCGACATGGTGGTCAAGGAGAACCGCCGGCCGATTAGCGAGGAATTCGGGCTGTTCCTGCACCAGCACCGGCTCGGCGTGAAATTCGAGGAGGCGCTGGAAAGCCTCAGCAAGCGCGTCGGCAGCCAGGACCTCGACCTGATGATCAGCGCCATTGAAATCGCGCGCCAGACCGGCGGCAACCTGACGGAGGTGTTCGATCAACTCGCCAGCGTCATCCGCGAGCGGATGCGGGTGGAAGGCAAAATCCAATCCCTGACGGCGCAAGGCCGGTTGCAGGCGACCGTCGTGGGCCTGATGCCCCTGCTGCTGGCCGGGGCGATGTACACCATCAGTCCCGGGATGATGACCAGTTTTGTGCTTTCAACGGTGGGCATCATGATCATCGTCCTTGCCCTCGGCTTCGAGATCGTGGGGTACCTGATCATCCGCAAAATCGTGGATATTGATATTTGAAGGCAGCGAATCCCATGGGCTGGCGCCGGTGGATGCCCGCGCGGACGGCCCTGGATCCGGACCCGGCGCGGCGGTTCAGTGGCCTTGCTGTTTGGTGGCCTTCCGCGCCTGGGCGTAGTACTGGACGAAGGTGGAGAACTGGTTGTTGAATAGGGCGTCCATCGACCGTTGATAGTCGCTGAGAATGGAATTGAGAATCGAGTTTTTGCCGAAGGTTTTTAACAACATCAAGCAATGCTGGTTGAACGCGCGCAACGGAACGCGTTGCGCCGAGACGAGGGTTCGGAATTGAGCATCGCGAGTACTGAAATTCTTGCTTTGGGCGAGGTCGTCGAGGGACCGCAGCACGCGTCCGTAGTCGAGATGATTGTCCCCGTTCATCAAGTCCCGGTTTGCCTCGGACTTGAAGGTGAAACCGCCGGAAAGAAACCGGTACACCTGCTTCTCGGTTTGGATGAGGTCCTGCGCCGACTCCTGCAGCTTCTGCTGGTTCATGAAGTTGTACAGCGGGGCATCCGTCTTGCGCAGCGCCTCCAGGTCGATTTGCGACCACTCGTAGCGCAGGGCGCCAAAGCGCGACGTCAGCGTAAAACCGCGGCCGTCCACGTTGGTGACGGTTCCATCCAACTCGGTGCCGTCACGCAGTTTGATCTTATCGGCGCCGGCGGCCCCTTGCAGGGTGGAGGCAAAACAAACGAGCAGAAAGAGATGTTTCATAGGGCACTCAATAGATTCAACACCGGTATTTTAGGATGGATGCACCCGGGAGCGCAACAACGCAGAACGACCCTTTGAACGCAGGATAACGAAACCATGGACGCCAATCAAATCGTGTCGCAGGCCAGCCAGATCACGCCACAGGAGATTGTGGCGCCGTTGATGCTGATGGTGTTCGTGTTCTCGCTGGTGTGGTATGTGGGGATCACGGCGAGCGAGGTGAAGTACGCGCGCCTGGCCGACGGCCGGCAGCAGATGCGGGCGCTGCCCGTGGTGTTCCGGCTCCTGCTGCCGTTTGTGTCCAACGTGTGCGGGTTGTTCCGGCACAAGAAGCTGGAGCGGTATCGGGCCCGGCTCGATGCCCGGTTGATTTCCGCCGGCTACGAGGGCGTGTTGAGCGCCGAGGAGTTCCTGTCCATCCGGCTGTTGCTGTTTATCGTGGCCATTCCGGCCGGCTTCCTGTTCCAGCCGGCCCTGGAGGGATTGCCCGGGGTGGGTCGTTACTGGCACTATGGGACGATCCTGACGATCTTCTACAGCCTGATCTACCCGGTCAGTTGGCTGAAGCAGGTGCGCGGCATACGCCACCGCAGCATGCAGAAGGCGCTCCCGTATGTGCTCGACCTGATGACCCTTTCGGTCGAGGCCGGCCTCGATTTCATGACCGCCATCCGCAAAATCATCGAGCGCCGCGTGATGGATCCGCTCGGCGAGGAACTGCTGCGCGTGTTCCATGAAATCCAGGTGGGCAAGACCCGCCGGCAGGCGCTGCGCGACATGGGCCTGCGGGTGGACCAGCCGGACCTCAGTTCCGTCGTTTCCGCCCTTGTCCAGGCCGATGAACTGGGCGTCAGTCTCGGCACGATCCTGCGGATCATGGCCGACCAGATGCGTGTGAAACGGTTCCAGCGGGCCGAGAAGCTCGCCTACGAGGCGCCGGTGAAAATGCTGGGGCCGCTGTTGTTGCTGATTTTCCCGGCGGTGATGCTGTTCCTGCTCGGCCCGATTCTCGCGCAGGCTTTCCGGAGTGCGTTCTGAGCCCGCGCGTGGATGAAGGCCATGATTTTCCGCAACCTCACCCGCGGCACTCTCCTGGCGGAAAACGCCCGGCCCGCGGAATCCTTCTGGAGCCGCACGCGCGGGCTGATGTTCCAGCGGTTCGAGGACTTTGACGGGATGCTGCTGCGGCCGGCCAATGCCATCCACATGTGTTTCATGCGGATGCCGATTGACGTGATATTCTTTGACAAGGAGCTGGTAATCGTGAAAATGGTATCCGCGCTTGCTCCCTGGCGGTTGTTTTGCGGCGCATGGACGGCGGCCGGCGTGCTGGAATTGCCGGTCGGCGCCATTGCCCGCAGCCGGTCTGAACCGGGTGACCGCCTCGAGTTTGTACGGAGGTCCTGAGAACTAGAGCGGATGAAACTTCGCATCCAACAAGGCAGACGCCGGGGTCGGGAATACGCGACCGGCCGCACGCCGACCACCATCGGTCGTGCGCCGCAGTGTCATATCGTCATTCCCGACGACCAGTTGGTCTCCTCGGAACACGCCGATGTCCATGTCGATTCCAATGGGCAGTTGGTGCTCCGCGACCTCGAGTCCGTCAATGGCACGGAGGTGAATGGACAGGTCGTGCAGGAGGCCGTCCTCAAGCCCGGGGACGAGATCGCCATCGGCAGCACCGTCTTTGAAGTCATCGATGATACCGCG
>CAZAAF010000280.1:0-6596 GCA_964482575.1 uncultured Verrucomicrobiota bacterium
GCCGCCTTCTCATCCGCCTGGGGATGACAGTACGCCTCGAAGAGCAGCCGGCCACGGCCGCCGGAGGCATTCAGCGCGGCGGACATGAAGTCGGTGTGCAACGCGGCGATGCCGGGCTTGCCGACAATCCACGTATAGATCAACCGCTGTTCGGGATTCCGCACTTTCCACAACGCCTTGGTGTAGTTGTCGATGGTGGCGCGGCCGAAAAACAGTTCATCGCTGGTGAAGCCATCGTACTGCGGCTGGGTCAGGCCGGCGGTCTTCTCCATGCGCGCCTGTACATCGGCGGGGTCGTTCACCGGAGCCACGTTGAAATTGGCCAGCCACTTGAGCCCGCGGGCCTTGGCCTCCGGCAAGGCCTCGCCCGGCAGGGAGCCACCATTCAGGGTGGTGACCGCCGGGAGGACATGCAGTTTCCTTGACCGCCGAGTTGGAGCACGGCGGGTAGTCGAAAATCTCCGGAATGGAATGCACAACCAGGCGCGCGGCGACGGTGCTGCCGCCGACCGTAATGCGATGTGCGCCCATGCCCAGTTCGCGGAACGCTTCCAGCCGCCCGGCCTGGGGCGTCATAACCACGTCGCGGTCGTCCACCTTGACGGTCACTTTCGAGGGGAGTGGGTCGGCAGAGAACGAAACAAAGACCCAGCCCTCGCGGGGATTGACGACGTTGAAAGCCTGCGGCTCCGGCGTGTTTTTGACCGGCTCGCTGAGGACCTCGGCCACGAGATTATTCAGGGGCTTGATGCGGCTGCGGTCACAAACTGGAACTTCCACGATTCGAATGGGATGGGACACTTCCAACACTGTCTGGTGGGTCGCACGATGACGCAGAGTGATGTTCAGTGTGTGCTCGCCGCAGGGAAGTCCCTCCAGCTTCACCCGGAGTTTTCCATCCTGAATCGGGAGGGTCTGCGGCGGAAGGCGATCGCCGCCGAGCGTGACGAATCCTTCGCAGGCTTCCGGCTTGTCCGGCAGGATGCCGTACAACTTGAAGACCATTTCCGGGTTTGTCCGCGGAATCCGGCTGAGCAACGGTTGAAAGGGAACCAGGCGCGGCGCGGCGATCAACCCCTTCTGGGAACGCGAGCCTTTGCGTGCGCCCTCGCTGATTGCCTCGAGTTTCACATCGGCAAACCCGATCTCCCCGGTCAGATCCGAGGCGAACAGGGCGACGCCGTATTCCTTGTCGCGGGAAGGAAACAGGGTGAAGGTCTTTTCCCGGAACGTCCAGTCGGAGTCGGCGGGAAGATTCTTGAGGCCGGTGTCGGAAGTCCAGCCGCTGTTGTGAAGGATCAGCCCGGCATTGCGGCTCTTGAAACCCTTGGTCCTGATGAAGGCGCTCAACTTGTAGGTCTCGCCGGCCACAAGGGTCAGGCCTTGCTGCCGGACACTGGGGCGCGTGGCTCCATCGGCTTCGCCTTGCAGGAGAATGGCGGGCTTCCGTCCGCCGGGCCCTCCGGTGCGTTGATACAGCACGCCCTTGACGGAAGACGACGGTGTCCAAAACTCGGGGAACGCCACCTGCTCCGCGTCAAAGCTGCCGTTGACCAGCAGATTCTCGCCCTCGTTCACCGCCGCCCCCACGGGAAATGACAGGAGAAAGGCGGTCAGGAGGACTCCCTGACATGGGATGGCCGTGAACTTCGTCCGCCATTGCCCGGCCGATTTCCAAACAGGACTTGTGAGATCACCCGCACGAGGTTGCTTGGGGGAAGGTGTCATGGGAGTGCTGCCAGATTAGCAGGTGGCGACACACCTTGACCACGGTTTTATGAGCCAGCCGGGGATCGACGGCAGGGGGCCATCGACATCGAACACCGCGCTCTGATACCTTTGAACCATTGAGCAACAATGCGGACAGCCGCATCATGGATTCTAATGCCCACGGCATCCCAATCGGCGTCTTTGAACATAGAATGAACCTCGACCCTTTCGACGAGTTTTGCGCCATTCCCAATCGCCACGGGATCCGAATCCACGGAGCCCGGAATTGAAACACCTCTTCATCATGAATGCCCTGTCCCGCCTTCTCATCACCCTCCTGTGGCTGGCGGCGTTGTCCATCGCCAGCGCCAAAGTCGTGCGCGTGGAAATCACCCAGCGTTCCGACGTGGGCGCCACGGGGTACGAACAAATCGTCGGGCGGCTGTATTTTGAAATCGATCCGGCGCATCCGCGCAACCGCATCATCGCCGATGTGGACCTGGCGCCGGTGAACGCGGAGGGACGGGTGGAATTTTCCGCCGACCTCCGCATCCTAAAACCGAAGGAAGCCGGCCGCAGCAATGGGGCGGCGTGGCTGGAGATTCCCAACCGCGGAGGCAAGAGTGGCCTGAATTGTTTCATCACCCAGCACGGCTTCACCGTCATGCAGGTCGGCTGGGAATTCGACGTGCCGGCCCAGGCCGACAAGGTCCGGATCAAGGTGCCGTCGGCGCGGGAAAAGGACGGCCGCCCGATTCGCGGCGTGGTGCGCGCCACGTTCACGCCCGACAAGCGCATGGAGCTGTTCACGCTGAGTGACCTGGCGGATTATCCGCCCGTGGATGCCGCCGGACCCGACAGCCGGTTGACGGTGCGGACGGCCATGGCGTCTCCAAACGGCACGGACGTGCCGCGCAATCAATGGCATCTGGAAGGCCAGCACGTGACCCTGAAGGGCGGCTTTGAACTGGGCAAGACCTATGAGATTTCCTATCTGGCGGAAAATCCACCGGTGGCGGGCCTGGGCCTCGCTGCCATCCGCGACGCGGTGGCGTGGTTGAAACACGACGCGGGCTCGCTGGCGCCCGTGCGCCACGTGTACGCGTTCGGATCCTCCCAATGCGGCCGGCTGCTGCGCGAATGGGTCTATCTGGGTTTCAACACTGACGAGCAGGACCGCCTGGTGCTGGATGGCGTGCTCGCACACATCGCCGGTGCGGGCCGGCTGGACATCAACCGGCGTTGGTCAACACCCCGCGCGATGGCCGCCTTCCAGACCGCGTCCTATCCTTTTGCGGACACCGCGCAAACGGACCCGGTCAGCGGGATCGCGGAGGGCGTGGTGGAGAATCCGCGGGTGACGCAGAAGCCGAAGGTTTTTTACATGAACACGGCGGCGGAATACTGGGGCGCGGGCCGCGTGGCGGGCCTGTCGCATACCAGTGCCGACGGCCGGCGGGACGTTCCGTTGCCGGACAATGTCCGGTCCTATTTCTTTGCCGGCACCCAGCACGGTCCGGCCGCCTTCCCGCCCAAGGCGACGGCCAAGGACGCGCTGCTCGCCAATCCCGTCAGCGCCGGCCCCGTGGTCCTCGCCCTGCGCCTGGCGATGCACCGCTGGGTCACTGAAGGCACGTTGCCACCGCCGAGTGTGTATCCCAAGTGGAGCGACGGCACGCTGGTGCCCGCGTCCGACGTCCGTTTTCCCGCATTGCCGGCGATTCCGTCACCCCGGGGCCTGAAGGCGGGCGGGCGCCTGCCAAATCCGACACTGCCGAACGGCGCGGGTGCCGGCGCGGAACTGCCCCTGCTGGTCCCGCAGGTGGACGCGGATGGCAACGACCTCGGAGGCATCCGGATGCCGGATGTCAGCGTGCCCCTGGGCACCTGCACCGGCTGGATGTTCCGACCCGCTTCGACGGGCGTCCCCGAAGAGTTGATACCGTTGCGCGGATCATGGATTCCCTTCGCTGCCACACGTGTACAAAGGGAGCAACGGGGTGATCCCCGCCCGTCGCTTGAAGAACGTTACGATTCCAGGGACGCCTACCTGGCACGCGTGACCGAAGCGGCGCAACAACTCATCCAGCAGGGTTACCTCCAGACTGAAGACCTCGACCCGCTGCGAAAGCTGGCCGGGGATCGGTGGGACTGGGTCACCAACAAAAAAAGCCCGATGACAAAGTGAGCGCGCCATAACATGAACAAGCTGCTGAGTCGAAGGGATTTCCTGAACCACGCGGCCATGGCATCCGCCGGCCTGGGACTGCTGGCGCAAGCCAGGGCTGCCGACACCAATTCGATCGTGACCGTGGATCCCGCGCCCCGGTTCGATCTGTCCCCCCATCTCTACATGCAGTTCATGGAGCCGCTCGGCAGCACCGACGGTTCGGTGGCGGCGGCGTGGGATTACCAGCACCACCAGTGGCGCAAGGACGTCGTGCAAGTGACCCAGCAACTCGCGCCGCCCCTCATGCGTTGGGGCGGCTGCCTGAGTTCCTATTACCGGTGGAAGGAGGCGGTGGGACCGCGGACGCAGCGCGTGCCGATGCACAATCTGCTGTGGGGCGGCATGGAGGACAACCGCGTGGGGACGGTGGAGTTCGTGGATTTCTGCCGGCAGGTGAAGGCCGAGTCCCTCATGTGCGTGAATTTCGAATCCGATGGCCGGCGCCCGTGGATGCAGGACCCCGACGGCCGTTCCCGATGTGCAGGCCCGGAGGAAGCGGCGGAATGGGTGGCCTACTGCAACCAGCCCGACAACGCAACGCGGCGGGCTCATGGCATCCAGGATCCCTGCACCATTCGATACTGGCAGTTGGGCAACGAAACCTCGTACGACCGCCACGGATTCGACCTCGAGACGGCTACTCAAAAGACCGTGGCTTTCGCCCGCGCCATGCGCCAGTCCGACCCGGGCATTTCCCTGATCGGCTGGGGCGACAGCGGCTGGGCGCGACGGATGATCGAGGTGGCGGGCGAACACCTTCAGTTCATCGCGTTTCACCACATGTGGGCGCCGAGGTCCAAGGACTCCGTGCTGCGGAACCTTGACTATCGCAAGGACCCAGCCCGGACCTGGGAGCAACTCATGGCTGTGTGGCGCCCGCACGAGGAGAAGATCCAGACGATGCGTGAACAGGTGGCCGGTTCAAAGATTCCCTTGGCACTGACGGAATGTCATCTGGCGTTGCCGGGCCGGAACCGGTGCGATGTGCTTTCGACCTGGGCGGCCGGCGTGGCGATGGCCCGGGTTCTCAACGTCCACGAGCGCCACGGGGACCTGTTGAAGATAGCCACCGCCGCGGACTTCTGCGGCACCCGATGGCAGGTCAATGCGGTCATCATCCCCACGCCGGCGGGAAAGGCGTTCCTGATGCCGGTAGCCCGGGTGATGAGCCTGTATCGCCACCACATGGGCCGGGAGGCGGTGAAGGTCACCCACAGCCCCGACGCGCTGGACATCACCGCCAGCCGCACCGGGAACCGGCTCTACCTGCACGTCGTCAACACGCATCGAACACGATCAATGGACATGCGATTGCAGGTACAGGGAATGACCTTGAAGGACGGCAAAGCCTTCGAGATTGCCGCCGATCCGGAGTTTGAAATCATGCAGACATGCCCCGACGCCTTTACGCCGGTGGAACGTCCCCTCAAACCCGACGGCGTTTGGACCGTGCCCGCCGCCTCGGTGTCCGCGTTTGAATTGGAAATAGCCTGAGCCGCGGTTTGGGTTGGCAGCAGCCGGGTTGCGCCATCGTGCCGTTGTCGTGCCGAGTTTGAAAGACAGCTTGTGGAAACAAACCAGCAACGCCCCATCATGAAAGGTCCCTTCTCATTTCTGGCCGCCCTGCTGCTGGCGCCCCTGCCCATACAGGCCTACGACTTCTACCAGCCGCAGGTGAAGCCCGTCGTCATCCATGAAGGAAAACTGGCGAAGGGTCATTACGCCTACAATCACATGCCCTCGGTCGAGTGGTTCGACCACTGCGTCTGGGGCGCGCACGCGGACACGCATCTCGAAGGCAAACCCGGCCAGGTCAACGTGTGGGCCACGAGCGACGACTTCGAGCAATGGAGCCCGCCACAACGATTCGCACACATCGGGCCGGGCGCCCTGCCGGCCGATCCACAGGGCGTGCAGTGGCAACCCAATCTGCTCAACTACCAGGACCGGCAGCTCTGGTGTGTCTGGTCGTTCAACAGCCGGAACCCGGACCTGGACGGCCTTTACTTGAGCACGCTGGAGAAAGGAAGTCTCGACTGGAAACACCGTCGCATCCAGCGCCGGCAGGAGGTGAACGGCCAGCCGTGCGCGATCTTCGCGAGCCAGAACCCGGTGCTCCTCGCCTCCGGCCGCGTGCTCGCGCCGGTGACGCTGACCCGGCGAGAGGCGAAGCGCGATGCCGGCGCCGGACAGAAGACGGGCGACACGATCTCGCGCTGGAATGCGTGTTTCTACACCGACGACGGCGGGGCGACGTGGCAATGCTCCAACCCCATCAGTTCCGTGGACGATGCCGAGGGGCAGTGGGAACCGTTTTTCTACGAGCAACGCGACGGCCGCCTTCGCGCCTTCATGCGGAATTTCACCAAGGGGATCCCGCCCGGCACGATGTGGCGGCTGACGACCGTCGGTACCGGCGCGGCGAAAGGCACGCCGGTGAATTTTCCAGACGATCCCATCCATTCGTTCATGGAGACCGTCAACTGCCGCCCGCAAATCTTCCGGCTCGATGGCGGGCGCTATTGCCTCCTGCAGCAGGACGCGGCTGTCAACCACCGCGACTACTCGACGCGGCTGAACGTGGCGCTCCATTTCAGCCGCAGCGGCGCGGATGATTTCGTGGCCGGACCGCCCGTTTCACAGCCGGGCGTCATCA
>CAZAAF010000281.1:0-6563 GCA_964482575.1 uncultured Verrucomicrobiota bacterium
TACGGCCGCGATGCGGCTATTTCCCGAACCACTTCTTCGCCTTGTCCAGGAAGCTCTTCATCATCGGCTGGGTATCCTCGCCGCACACCTCGGCAAACTCCTGGAGTTTCTTGCGCTGATCCGAGTTCAGGCGGGCGGGGACTTCCACGACGACGCGGACATGCTGGTCGCCCCGGCCATAGCCTTCCACGTTGGGCACACCCTTGCCGCGCATGCGGAAGACCGTGCCGCTTTGGGTGCCGGCCGGAACAGTCAGTTTGGCGTGCCCATTGATGGTTGGCACGTCAATCTGTCCGCCCAAGGCTGCCACGGGAAAACTGATCGGCACGTCACAGAGCAGGTCATCCCCGCGCCGCACGAAGATATCGTGTGGTTTGACGTGGACGACGACGTAAAGGTCGCCATGCGGACCGCCGTGCGGACCGGCGTTGCCGTGACCCGCGGAGCGCAGACGCATGCCGGTTTCGATCCCGGCGGGCAGGCGGACTTTGATGCGGCTTTCCACGCGGGCCAGACCCTGGCCGCGGCATTGCGGGCAGGGCTTGTCCACCGTCTCGCCTTCGCCCCGGCAGCGCGGGCAGGTGTTTTTCACCTGAATGAAACCGGCGTGGACTTGGGACACCTGTCCCTGGCCGTGACACACCGGACAACGTTTCCGGGTGGCGCCAGGCGCCGCGCCAGCGCCGTGGCATGTCGTGCAGGCGTCGAGGCGTTCCACGGTGATTTCCTTTTCAACCCCGTAGATGGATTCCTCGAACGTGATTTCCATGTCGTAACGCAGGTCATCCCCCTGTTGGGGGCCGCCGCGCTGCCGTCCGCCGCCGAAGAAATCCTCAAAAATACTGCCGCCCATGCCGCCGAAGACCTCGCGGAAGATGTCGAACGGATCATGAAAGCCGGCCCATTGCTGGCTGGCGGCGGCCGACCCGGGACCGCCACGCGCGGTGAACGCGGCGTGTCCGTACTGGTCGTACGCGGCCCGCTTGTTGGCGTCGGACAGCACCTCGTAGGCTTCGCCAAGTTCCTTGAACTTCTCCTCCGCGGCCTTGTCCCCGGGGTTCTTGTCGGGATGATACTTGATGGCCAGCTTGCGGTAGGCCTTCTTGATGTCCTCGACGCTGGCCTCGCGCGCAACGCCCAACACTTCGTAGTAATCGCGGGTGGAAGCCATGGTCAGCTCGCTTTCGGGGAATTATCCGCCGCGGCAGGTGCCGCTTCCGGGGCTGTGGGCACTTCCGGTTTGCCTTTGGAGACAACAACGGTGGCGGGCCGTAGCAGGCGATCGGAAAGCCTGTACCCCTTCCGTAATTGCTGGATCACCTTGCCCGCGGGATGGTCGGTGGACTCGATATGTTGGACCGCTTCGTGCCATTGCGGGTCGAAGTGTTGCCCCTCGGCATTGACCACCTCGACGCCGGCCTCGCGCAGCACCCCGTGCAACTGGCTCAACGTCATCTTGAGACCATCCACCAGCGATTGCATGGCCTTCGTGCCGCCCGCCGGGTCCACATGTTGCAAAGCCGCTTCAAAATGGTCGAGGGTCGGCAGCAAACGGCCCAGCAGTTGTTGCGTGGCGTACTTGCTGGTCTCAATCTTCTCGCGCGCGGCGCGCTTGCGGAAATTATCCAGGTCCGCGGCAACGCGGAGGCATTTGTCCTTCCATTCGACCGCTTGAGTTGCCTCGGCTTTCAGCTTCTCGATTTCAGCCGGTGACAACGACGGTGGGGGAGGCACCGCGGCCGCGGGTGCGGCAGGTGCGGCGACATTCCCCGGAGCCGTTGGCGCGGCACCAGCGTTGGACGGGGACTTCTCTTCACTCTGTTTTGTATTTTTGGAACGAAACATACCAGACTGAGTTTAGCGACAACGGCCTGACAGTCAACTTTTGGACAGCACCCCCAAGACATTTTCTGGCCTGCCATTCCTTTTAACCGTCGTCGCCGGAAGGGGTTGGGCAGGCATGCCCGGGTTGTTCAAGAGGGGGGTGCGTTTGGGTTGCCACGGAGTTTTTCGAGGTCTTCTGCAAGGAAACGGACGCAGTCTTTGAATTTCGGCACGTTGCGGGGATCGATTTGCATCAGCGTGCGGTGCGCTTCAATCATCATTTCAGCATGGTTGGCTTTGGCTTCAGTGTCGCTGGGAGCCGGTTGGGAGGGCGGCAGAGGGCGAAAGTCGGCCAAGGATGGGCCCTCGCCATCGGTCGCGGTTGCGTTGAAATCACACAGGTTTACGGTTGAAAGCCGGTCAATCCCCAGGGACACGACGACTTCGCGACAGCGATCGTTCAGGTTGCCCAGATGGACGCGGCCTTTGTCCGGGATCAATCGCAAGCCCAGGCCGGCAATCACGCCAAGAAACGTACTGTCCATGGATGGGCACTGGGCGAGATCCAAAATGAATTCACCAAAACCCCGGTTGATGACTTCGTCGATAAACCGGGTTAATGGCTGGCTGATCAAATGGGTGCCTTTGCCCTCCACCCGGATGAACACCCGGTTGTCCGCGACGCCGACGACAATAGTGCCTTGTTTGCCGTTTACCATCTTCACCTCCGATTCCGGCATCCCGACTGGACGCCTTTTCACTATAGGCTGGGTTGGAGACGCGTCAAGGCGTGGCGGTACGAGAGGCGGTGGCTTCCTCCAAAACCATCTGACGCAAGTCGGTCTTCAGGATCTTGCCGGTGGCATTGCGGGGCAGCGGGTCCTTCTGGATGCGGATTTCGCGCGGCAGCTTGTAATTGGCCAGTCGCTCCCGGCAGAACTTCAACACCGTTGTTTCCTGAAGCACGGCGCCATCGGCGGGCACGATGAAGGCCACCGGCAGCTCGCCGTGGTGCGTATCGGGCCGCCCGATCACCGCCGCCTCCCGGACGCCCGGTATCTGGTAGAGAACCTCTTCGATCTCCCGGGGATACACATTGCTTCCGTGAACCAGCAGCATGTCCTTTTTGCGGTCCGTGATGTACACGTACCCGTCTTCGTCCACGCGGCCAATGTCGCCCGTGCGCAGCCAGCCGCCGCGCAAGGCGGCGGCGGTAGCCTCTTCCTGGTTCCAGTAGCCCCGCATGACGTTGTCGCCACGCACACAGATTTCACCGGTCTGGTTGGGGCCAAGGTCGTTGTCCTGGTCGTCAAAGACCCGTACCTGGACGCCGGGAATGGGAGGACCCACGGAACCGGGTTTGCTCACGCCGTGAATCGGGTTGAAGCAGACCACGGGCGCGGCTTCGCTCAGACCATAGCCCTCGCGCAGGGGGAACCGGAAGCGGTCGCTGAACAGGCGGAGCGTTTCACCCGACAAGGGGGCGGAACCGCTGATGGCCAGCCGCAACGGCAGCAGCCATCGCAGCCACCAGGGAATGCGGGCGGTGGCGAGCGCCTGAAAAATTTGTGGAATGCCGAGGAAAACCGTTGCCCGGCGGCGGATCATCTCGAACAGCACATGGCGGAAGGGTTTGATGGATTTGATGATCAGCACGGAGGCGCCGATGGAGAGCGGTGCAAGAATGGCCACCGTCAGCATGAAGCTGTGAAACATCGGCAGGGCCAGCACAATGCGATCCCGATCGACGTTTTCCAGGACGACGCTGATGCTGTGGATGTTGGCGACGAGATTCGCGTGCGTGAGCACGGCGCCCTTGGGGCGTCCGGTGGTGCCGGAGGTGTAGATGATGACGGCGCGATCTGCCGGATGCACGAGGGTCAGCGGCTCCAGGGGATTGGCGGCCAGTTGCTTCCAGTTCAGCCTGGCGGTGTCCACCGGGCGAAGCTCGGGCAACTGCTGCCGCAGGTGGTTCAGCACCGGTTCGAAATCCCCGGACGTCGTCATCAATGTTCGCGCCCCGGCATCGCGGAGGATGTACTCGATTTCAGCCGGTTTGAGGAAGTTGTTGATCGGCACCACGGTTGCGCCCGTGAAGAGAATACCGTAGAGCGTATAGATGAACTCCGGACAGTTCTTCATCAACAACCCGACCCGGTCGCCAGGCCGCACACCGTGCGTGTCTGTCAGCAATCGTGCCAGACCCAGCGATCGGGTCTGGACCTCTCCGTAGCGGATGACTTCGTGCCCGAAAAAGACGGCTTTCCGGTGCGGAAAGAAGGTCGCGGTCTTGTCCAGATAACCGATCAGTGTTGTGGGCGTTGGAGTCATGGAATGACGTTGGCAGTATAAGCCGGTCGCCGACCGGGCGAAATCGCCGGCCGTTTATTTGTCGGACCACATGACGGATTGTTTGGATCCGAGGATGCGGTCACCGTTGAGGACCGACACGCGCCACGCAGCGACATGCTCCGTGTCGCGGTATTCACCGCCGCTAATATCGAAATGGGTCCAATGCCCTTTGATGGGGATATCGTGGAGTTGTTGTTCCGCCGTACGAATCGCCTGGGTTTTGGCCTGCTGGTATTCCACCCGCACCGTGACGTCCGGCAGCGGCTGACCCGTGCGATTTTCCCACAGCACGGCAATCCGGATGCCGTGGATCTTGTTGGCGGATCCGATGAAATCACTGCCCGAATAGACGGAGCGGTGCGACTCCGGGCTGGGATGCAACTGGAGCTTCTCGCTGTGTGGAAACTCGGAGATGCTCAGTTTGAGCACAGGACACGGCTGGGGCGTTTCCTCACTGGCGGTGAGGGACCCCATCGTCCCAAGGATAACTGCCAACCCACAAGACACCCAAATCCGTTTCACAGCCTCCATGTTTGCAGGTTCCGCCGCGCAGTCAAGAGCGAATCCCCGGCCCCAACGGCGGCGGTCAGGGCGTCTTTTCTGCAGGGCGCTTGGCCGACTTCCGGTTTTTCCAGAAGTGGAAGCAGATGGCCGGGAATGTTTTGAGCAGGATCCAGACATCCAAGGCGCGGGTCTTGTGTTCGACGTAAAACATGTCCAGCACCACCCGGCGCGGATATCCCATTTCGCCCCCCATCGTCACCTGCCAGTAGCCGGTGACGCCCGGCCGGACCGAGAGCAGACGTTTGGCATAGATGCCGTAACTGACGATCTCGGGGGGGACGATCGGGCGTGGTCCGACAAGCGTCATTTCGCCGCGGAGCACGTTCCAGATTTGCGGCAGTTCGTCGAGCTTGCTGCGGCGCATGAAACGGCCGCATGGTGAAATGCGCGGGTCTTCCCAGAGATCGAGTTTGAAATTATTAGCCACATAGCGGCGATAAAGGTCGGCGTGCTCGCGCAGGAATTTCTCCGCATCAATACGCATGCTGCGGAACTTGAGAATGTCGAACGGCACCCCGTTCTTGCCGAGGCGTTTCTGGCGGAAAATCAAAGGGCCGGGTGATTTGTATCGTGTCAGGATGGCAGCGAGCAGAAACAGGGGGGAGAGCATCACCAGCGCGATGGAGGCCAGTACCACGTCCCAGAGCCGTTCCCGTATCGCGGCCGTGTCCCATTGCGGTCGCACGCGTTGGACGGTGACACGCGCGAGACCCCCTTCAAATTCCTCCATGGCCTGCTGGATGATGGGGTCGGTTCCTCCGGGTGGCAGTGGGTCTGTACTGCCCGGCGAAGGCGCTTGTGGATGTTTGCCTGCGATTTCCGGCTCCGAAGCCATGATATAATTAGTATAAGTCACGGAGGAGGATTGGAAACAAGATTTTTCATCCGGTTGGGCAGAATACGGACGTGTCCTCTGCGGGGAGCGGCCTGAAGGCGCGCCCGTGGCTATTTTACGATTGAGCCGGGAAAGAATCATTGCTACATATGAAGGCGGAGTTCGCGCTCCGGAGCGATGATGATTTCAGCCATTAACGGAGGTTCGATCGGTCTTTGGTTGCTGGCGGCGCTGGTGGTCGCGCTGGTGGTCCAAAGCGTGGTCTTGCTGTTGGTGCTGCTGCGATTGAACCGGCTGTTGAAATCGGTGGGTGCCATCGGGGTGCGATTGCATTTGGCGGCGAGAACAGCCTATCCCCATTCGGCGGCGCGAAATGAAAACGCGCCTGTCCCTGCGACATCCCGTGAACCCGATGCCCCGGTCAAGATCGGGGGGCTGGCGGCGGGCCGGACGGAGTCGGCGGCGGGCGCCTCTTGGATCAACTCGGTGGGGATGAAGTTTGTGCGAATTGATCCCGCTGAATTCACCATGGGCAGTTCCGACGCCAAGTCTCCCGACAACGAGAAACCTGCGCACACGGTCAAGTTGACGCGGGCGTTTTACATGGCCGTCACCCCCGTGACCAATGCCCACTACGAGCAGTTCAATCCCGATCATCGCCAGCTTCGTCCTCCGTGGAATGACGAGGATCATCCGGTGGTGTTCACCAATTGGAGCGAAGCCAAGGCGTTCTGCTTGTGGTTGTCCCAGCGTGAGGGGCGCGAATACCAGTTGCCGACGGAGGCCCAATGGGAGTTTGCCGCCCGTGGCACCGATGCGCGTATTTTTCCCTGGGGCAATCAGTGGGATCCGTCCCGGTGCAACAGCGCGGAGGAAGGCGGCGGTTTTGACCAGACCTCGCCCGTGACGCAGTTTCCCAACGGAGCCAGTCCGCACGGCATCCTCGACATGGTGGGGAACGTCTGGGAGTGGTGTGCGGATTGGTATG
>CAZAAF010000282.1:0-6559 GCA_964482575.1 uncultured Verrucomicrobiota bacterium
ATGCGAATGATGCCGAGATCCGAGAGGAGAGTCCAGCGCGCGACGTGATAATCCACCAATGCCTGTTGAAACGCGTTCTGGGCGGTCAGGAGGGCGGATTGCTGGGTCAGCAGGTTCAACATGTCGATGCGGCCTGCCTGGAGGAGCAGCACGCCGCCGTCCACGCTGCTTTGGGCTACCCGCACGGCATTTTGCTGGATGGCGTAGTTTTTGCTCGCCTGGTCCAGGGTGCGCAGGTCCGTCTGGATGTTGTTGCGGATGTTGTCCAGCGCCAGCGCCAGGGTCCGCAACTGCTGTTCGAACGTGATCTGGGACGAGCGGAAGTTGTTGCGTTCCTGCAACCGGTCCAACGGCAGGTTCAATTGCACCTCGGCATAGGCCCGGTACTGGCCGACATCGAACCGCGAATAATCGTACCCCTTGGGCTGTGGCAATTCCACGTGGCTCAGGATGTTCAGGTCCGGGCTCAACTGGTCGGCGGTCACCTCGATCTTGCGCTTGGCATCCTCGAACTGGTTGATGGTGTTCTGCAGGTCGAACCGGTGCAGGACGGCAATCCGGTGGCCCTGGTCCTCGGCCAGTTGGAGTGTGGGCAGGCTCAGGCTGCGCAATTCCTTCAAGGGGGATTCATCCAGTTCCAGCGCGGTGCCGACCGGGATGCCGAGGGTGATCTTGAAGTTGTCGAGCGAGTTCAGGTGGCTTTGCACGTCCGAGATGTAGGTGGACATGGCCGTCAGCTCCTGCTGGCGGGCCTGGTCCACCTGGAAGTTGGCCAGGCGGTCCTTGCCCAGCGCCTCGGCGCGTGCACGCACGAGCTTCAGGTTCTGGTAGGTGCTGTAGTCGTTGCGAATCACATCGCGCTGCTGCAGCAGCCGGAAATAGCTGGTGACGATGCTGACGGCGAACGTCTGCTCGTAACGGGCGAAAGTGTTGATGGCATAGACCACGTTGCGTTCCGCCTGCGTCAGGTTTTCCGTCACGATCTGGTACCCGGACCCGCGCATCAACGGCTGGGTGAAGGTGGCCGAGAAGGCGGTGGTGTTGTGGGGCGAGCCGCCGCTGTAGAACGCGAGCACGTCATTGAGGGCGCTGATGCTGAGCTGGCCGCCGGACTTGAGCAACTGGGAGACGCTGACATCGGTTTCCGTGGACGTGTCATACACGCCGTTGGCGTTGCGGGTCAGGGCCGGTTTGACGCTGGAGGCCCACTTGGGGGTGAAGTTGTACCGTTGCAGCGTCAACGCCAGGGCCGCGAGATAGACGGTTTCCTTCTGCAACTGGTAATTGGGGCTGCGGGCAATGCCGGTCTTGATGGCTTCGGTGAGCGTCAGCCTCAGCTTCGGCGTCTCCAGTCGCTGCTTGATGATTTCCGGAGGGGGAATATCGGCAGGCTTGCGGGCGCTGTACGACGTATTGATGTTGAAACTGGTGTTGGTTTTGCCGAGGACATCGGTGCGCCGCTGGTCGAGAATTCCATAGACCTCATTGTCCGCCGAACGCTGATAATGCTCGCGGCTGCAACCTGCCCACAGACAGCAGGTTGCCAAGGCGACGGGCAATAGTAACCAACGGTGTATCTCGATCATTCGGTACTCGATGGCGGAGGAAGCGGTGCTGCGCAGTCTCGGGTGCTTCCCGAATCCGCCGGGATGATGATGGCACATCGCCAAGGCCGTCCTAAAGGAAAATTTTATTATACCAAAGTAGTGCTTTTACGACCCCAAACACGGGTCGCAACCGATCGGGTGAATCCACCGACAGCCGCTCATCGGCGCGCGGGGCCCCGGCGACGCAACTACAACAACCGGTACCAGTTGTCCCGCTGGCGCGGTTCGTAGCCCAGCTCGGTGATGAGCCGGCGCATTTCCTCCAGTGTGACGTGGAAGGTGGTCCCGGCGCTGCTGACGACGTTCTCCTCCATCATCAGGCCGCCGAAGTCGTTCGCGCCGAATTTCAGCGCGAGCTGGCCGATCCTCGGCCCTTGGGTGACCCACGACGCTTGCACGTTGTCAAAGTTGTCCAGGAACAGCCGGGCCACGGCCTGAGTGCGGAGGTACTCGTGGCTGCCCACCGACTCGGCCCGCAGTTTCGTGTGTTCGCGCTGGAACGTCCAGCAGATGAACGCCGTGAAACCGCCAGTCCGGTCCTGGAGGTCGCGCAGCCGCTGGAGATGTTCGAGACGGTCCTCGATGGTCTCGACGTGGCCGAACATCATGGTCGCGCTGCTGCGCAGTCCCTGCTCGTGCGCGCATTGCATCACGCGCAGCCAGTCGTGGGTCTGGCACTTCCGGGGGGCGATGCGCTCCCGCACGCGGTCCACCAGGATTTCCGCGCCGCCGCCGGGGATGCTGCCCAGGCCGGCCTCCTTGAACCGGCGGATGACCTCCGCCAGGGGCATCTTGAAGACCTCCGCGAAATGGCAGAATTCCGGTGGCGAAAAGCCGTGGACGTTTACCTGCGGGAAACGGGCTTTGATGAAGCCGAGCAAATCCAGATAGAACCCGATGCCGAGTTTGGGGTGATGGCCGCCCTGCAACAGAATCTGCGTGCCGCCGGCGGCGACCAGCTCGCCGATCTTCTGCGCGATCTCCTCATGGCCGATGACGTAGCCTTCGGCGTCGCTCTCGGTGCGGTAGAACGCGCAGAACTTGCAGTACACGTCGCAGACGTTCGTGTAGTTGATGTTGCGGTCCACGATGTACGTGACGATCCGGTTGCCGCGGCCGTCGTAGGCGGCGGCCTTTTTCCATTGGCGGCGCGCGTCCGCCAGCATGCCGAGTTCGGTCAACGGCAGCTCGCGGTACAGGCGCAACGCCTCGTCGGCGGTGATGCGCCCGCCGTCGAGAATGCGGTCGGCCAGTGTTTCAAGAGACGAATCGCAACTCATGGGGGACTTTCAATTCGCCGATTTCGATCAGCAACTGGCGGAACAGCCGCAGGGCGTCCTTTTCGCCCGGGCCGAGGTTGAAATAGACGTTCTGGCCGAAATAGCGACGGCGGAAATCGGCGTCAGCGTGCGGTTCGCGGGCGATGATCTCCTCGAGATGGGCGCGACCGGCGGTGCGTGCCGCGGTCAGCTTCTTCACGAGCGTGTGCATGTCCGGGTAGTCGGCATGGACGGCCCAGACCGCAAACACGAACGGGAGCTTGACCCAGTCAAACCAGGCCTGGCCCAGGTCGAGCACCTGCCAGGGGTGCCCGGGGCGGGCGTCGCGGGTTGACGCGTTGACTTCCTGATGGAACCGGATGGCCTGGTCGCCGATGATCATCTGGGCCTCGGCATCGCTGCGCTTGTCGGCGAGGGACTCGGACACGTAGCGGACCTTCAGGCCGAACCGTTTTTGCATCAGGACCTTCAACAGCAGCACGGATGTGGCCGACGACGCGTCCACCACCACTTCGCGCACCGATTCCAGCGGGACGCGATGGGCGAGGATGACGCTGTACACCGGGCCGCGGCATGCGATGGCAATGTGGTCCACCATGACATAACTGGGATGGCGGAAGACCTCGACCACGGGCACGAGACCGGTGTCGATTTCGCGCGCCGCCAGACGTTTGGCCAGCCGCGAGGGATGTTCCAGAATCACTTCCTTTTCCAGACCGTAAATCAGCGGCTTGGCGTTGAGATAGGGGACGGAGCCGATGCGCGCCATGCAGGGCGCGTGGGGCGGCGGATGGGATGGGGACGACCCGGACAGGCGGGCCGCCGGGTCCGTTGAATGCGTGTTCATGTCTGGACAGGTTGGTAATGCGAGTCGCGCTGGACCGGAATCCGGCCCGCCTCGCGGATGGCGCGCTCAAGGTCTTCGCGTGTCTGCTGCTGACCGCCGGCGCCGCCGGCCATTTGGAAAATCTTCTCCTCCATGATCGTGCCATGGAGATCGTCCACGCCGAAACTGAGCGAGACTTGCGCGAGCTTGAGGCCGAGCGCGACCCAGTAGCCGGTGATATGGTCGAAATTGTCGAGGTAGATGCGGGCCGTGGCGAGCGTGCGGAGATCCTCGAGACCGCTGGCGGGGCGGATGTGTGAAAGTTGGGTGTTGTCCGGCACGAAGTGGAGCGGCACGAAGCCGGTGAACCCGTGCGTTTCGTCCTGCAACTCGCGCAGGCGGTGCAGGTGATCCACACGTTCCTCCAGCGTCTCCACATGGCCGTACAACATGGTGGCGGTCGAGTGCCCGCCCATCCGGTGCCACGTGCGATGGCAGTCCAGCCATTGCTCCGCGGTTTCCTTGCCCTTGCACAGGATGTCGCGCACGCGCGGCGAGAAAATCTCCGCGCCGCCGCCGGTGATCGAATCCAGCCCCGCCGCGCGCAACGTGGCGAGCACCTCCGGCATCGGTTGCTTCGCCAGCCACGCGAGATGGTAAATTTCCACGGCGGTGAAGGCCTTCACATGCAGCCGGGAATCCAGCGCCTTGAGCGCCCGGATCATGTCCACGTAGAAACTGAACGGCAGCGACGGGTGCAGGCCGCCGACGATGTGGACCTCGGTGACGCCCGATTGCAGGTCCTGGCGGACGCGCTCCACCATCTGGTCGATCGTCAGTTCGAACGCGCCGGCATCCCGTTTGCGTTTGCCGAACTCGCAGAACTGGCAGTCGAGGATGCAGATGTTGGAGTAGTTGAGATAGCGGTTGGGGATGTAGGAGGCGCGCTGGCCGTTCTTGCGCTCGCGCACGACGTTGGCGATGGCCCCGAGGGCGGCGATGTCGCGCGAGCGGAAGAGGCGCAGGGCGTTGTCGTCGTTGAGGCGTTCGCCGGCCACCACGCGGTCATATAAGTCCGCCAGCTCCGAGCGCCGGATGAGCTTGTCTAGAACCATGTGAACAACCTTTTCGGCAAATACACGTCGGCGGCGATGGCCACGAACAGCACGGTGCTGACCAGCGCATTCATGCGGAAGAAGGCGACGTTGATCCACTTCATCGAGCGCCAGGCCGCCAGAATGTGTTCAATAGAGAGCATGACGACGATAATCGCAAGCCCGGTCCAGTACGGTCCCCGCCGCGCCGCCACCAGACCGAACAACAACAGCAGCAGCACGGTGAACCCGTGAAGGATCCGCGCCAGCGTCAGCGCCCCCTGCGGACCGAACCGCACCGCCATCGAGTGCAGCCCCTGTGCGCGGTCGAAGGACTCGTCCTGAATGGCGTAGATCATGTCAAACCCGGCAACCCAGGCGGTCACGGCCGCGCCGAGGAGGACCGGCGCCACGTGCAGGCCGCCCGTGACCGCCATCCACGCGCCGATGGGCGAGATGCCCAGGGCGACGCCGAGGAAGAAGTGCGAGTAGTCGGTGAAGCGTTTGGTGAACGAATAAAAGAGGACGATGGCCAGCGCCACCGGCGAGAGGTAGAAGCAAAGCGGGTTGAGGCCGTAGGCTGCGGCGACCAGCGCGACCCCGCCCAGGATTACCAGCAGCCACGCGCTGAACAGGCTGATCAGGTGGCGCGGCAGATGACGGTCCGCCGTGCGCGGATTGAGCGCGTCGAACTTGCGGTCCACGATCCGGTTGAACGCCATCGCCGCCGTGCGGGCGCCCACCATCGCGACCAGGATCAACAGCAGCGTGCGCCACTCCGGCAGCGAGGGGTGCGTGTAGTTCAGGTGATTGTAGGCGGCCAGCATCGAGGCCAGCGCAAAGGGCAGCGCGAAAATCGTGTGCGAGAACTTCACGAACTCGCCGAGCCGGTGCAGGTAGGAAAGGGGGGAAGTCATGGGGACATCGGTTCTTCACGCCGGACGCCGGTGCCTCCGGACGCGAATCGTGGTCAGCTTTCCTTCTCCATCCACGGTTTCGCCAGCTTGTGGGGGACACCGAGATGGTCGAGCACGCGCGCGACCACGGTGTCCACGACCTGCTGGACGGTCCGGGGGCGGTTGTAGAAGGACGGCGTGGCCGGGATGATATCCGCACCGGCTTCCAGCAGACGCTCCATGTTGCGGACATGGATGAGATTGTACGGGGTCTCGCGCGGCACGAGGATCAGCTTGCGCCGCTCCTTCAGGAAGACATCGGCCGCGCGGGCGATGACGTCATCGCTGGTGCCGTGGGCGACCCGGCCGAGCGTGCCCATGGAGCAGGGGATGATGACCATCCCGTCGAACGCTGCCGACCCGCTGACGAACGGCACGTGCATGGAGCGGTTGTCGTGGCGGATAACGTGGCGCGGGACGACCAGTTTGCCACCGTCCAGTTCCGCCGCGGCGACCTCCTCGGCATACGGGCTCAACACCAGATGCACCTCCTGCGTGCGCAGGTGGTCGATCAGCCGCTGGGCGTAAATCGCCCCGCTGGCGCCGGTGATGGCCACAACGAGTTTCATGAACCCCTAAGCATGCCGCAGCCGGAGGGTGTTGACAAGGCGCGAGTGGGACCGGACGGACATTGCCGCCGCCAGGACGTTCGCAGGTGGTTCAATCCCCCGTGCGCTCGACGCGAAGCCAGAGGTAACGCAGCGGCGAAGGAATCCGGGCGGTGAGGATGTTGCCCCGAAGCTCGGCGGTGCCTTCGCCTGCAAGCGGGCGCAGATGATATTTCCCGGCGCCAAAT
>CAZAAF010000283.1:0-3833 GCA_964482575.1 uncultured Verrucomicrobiota bacterium
GCAAACCGTCCACCCTCGGGAATGCCGCACGCGCCGAAGCGGAACGTAATGAGGTGCTTCGGGTCCCACGCGCGCAGCGGGTGGACGATGTCGCGATAACCGGCGCTGAGCCGGTCGCTGAAGAACCGCCGGAACGCCGCCACGGCGCGGTCGTGCCCGCCGTGTGTGGTGCAGAGTTCTTGCGAGGGCGTCACCAGCAGGCCGTCCTTGTCGCGTGGCAGTTTGAAGCCCCAATCCGTCTCAGCGGCGGCCACCGACCCGTAGCGTTCGACAATCCACGCATTCCAGTCCGGTTTCAAAACCGCGGCCGATTGCGCCGAGTAGAAGATCGGTTCCCACGACAGTTCCCATGAGAAGATCGCCGGATGATCCTGGATGCCCGCGGCGGTGATGTAGGCCTTCACCTTCTCGAAATCCGCGCCCATGAGCGGCCGCGCGTTGTTGAGGAAGAAAAAGACCTTCATGCCGTGCCGCTGGCAGCGGTTGAGGAAATCATGCAGGTCGCGGAACGCGCCCGGCTCGGCCGGGTCGGGCGGCACCGGCGCATGGAGGGCGCTGAGGAAGTTGATGCCGATGGATTCCATCCACGCGAGGTCGCGCTCGACGAGCACGGGGTCGTAGATGTCGCGTTGGAGGAAATCCGTCGGCGCACGGCCTCCCTGGTCGTTCGGCCGGTAGTTGATGCCCTTCATGAACCACGGCTTGCCGCCGACGCTGAACTGGCTGCCGCGCACGCGCGCAAAATCCGCGCCCACCGGCGACAGGTAATCGATCGCGTGATGGATTGAATCCAGCGCCGCATCGCCGTCGACCAGTTCCGCACGCACCTCGTAACCGGCGCGGTCGAATGTCTCCGGCTGCCAGCTCCAGTTCATGCGCTGCCGCGCGCCCGCTGAGAGCGTGAGCGGACCGCTTTGCTGGAAGAGGACCTTCCCTTTCCGGCTCATTACCGTCACCCGGCCGGTGACGTGCCGCTCCTCGCGACTGCTGTTCGCCGCCACGAGTCCCACCTCGAGTTTCTCGCCATCGGGGTACGAGAAATACCGGCTGCCGCCTTCGAGCAGGAAACACCCCCGCGCCATTGCCTTCGCCAGCCGCATGACCGCGTCGGCGAGTGGCGGTTTGGCGGCGTCGGCGGGATCGCTTACGCCGACATTGGCCCAGAGCGCACCGGAGAGCGAGCTGTTGCCGACGAAGAGCGAGACCAGCGCGCCGCGGCTGTGCCCGCGCGCGTCGAACGACTCCGCCACCGGCACCCAGCGCCAGGCTTCATCACGGTCCAGTCCCCGGCCGCTGGGCCGCCAGTTGGGCGAGTAGCCGTGCGGCTTCCACGGTTGTTTCCAGCCGGCGGGGAGTACGCGTTGGTCGCCGCCGGCGCGCAGTGTCGCGCCCTCATCGAGCGGATGCAGGTTGTAGGAAGGACTGATGCCATCGAGTTCCGGCACGTGCACCTCGACATGGCCGTCGGCGCCGGGATGCGTCGCCGTGCCGATCTCCTTGATCCAAAACGTATGCGGGCCGGTCTTGCACTGCGGCGTGTGACTGGAGGAGAGAATGAGCGCAAGGTGCGCGGCGTTCTGCGGATGGAAATGATCGCCCGCCCCGCCGCGGTTCTTTGCCTTCGAATCGTGCCAGTGCAGGAAGTCCGACGGCTGCAATAGATACGACTGCCACTGCGGCTTCAGGTTCACCGTCGCGATCCAGCGCGAGCCGTCCTGCTCGCGAAGTTCCACCGAGAGTTGCGAGGTCTTCTCATCGCCCTTGGCGCGGAACGTGAGCAGGGTTTCATCGGGACCGAACGCCCTGGCAAAGCCTGCGTCATAACCGTCCCATCCCTGGAGGTCGCAGGAGACCTTCCACGCGCTCTTGCCTTCGGCGGTGTCCTCGATGATCGAGGCTGCGCGCTGCGCGTCACGACAGTTCCGCTTCCACGTCGCGATCGACGCCGTCCGCGGCTTGACCAGATCGAGCAGCACCTCATTGTAGCGGTCCCGCGTGATCCACTGGCCGCCGCCCGCGGGCGACTTGAGCAGCAGTTCGTTGAAGGCTGGCGCACCGACGGCGATGATTTTGCCGCCCGCGCGTACGTAGGAAATCACCGCGTCCGCCGCGACCGCCGGCATCCGTCGCGCGTCCGCCAGCACCAGCAGGTCGAGCGACTCGACCGGAATCCGGCCCTGGCCGAGATCGTTCCAGCGCAACGGTGTCACGCCGAAGCTGGCGCTTTCCAGGAGAGCGACCAACGGTCCGGCTTCGCCTTCCGCCAGCACCGCCGCGCTGCCTGCGTCACCTTTGCGGAAGGTGACGCCTGCCAGCGGTGGTGTCCGCTGGCCGTCCACCTCGAACTGCCGGAACGCGCCGCTCATCCCCTGCGACACCAGCGCGGGTCGTCCCCGCCGCACGGCCTGGCCGGACGCGAACGAGAAGCTGCGCCGCCAGAACTTGCCCGACACGTCCTTGATTTCACCGGCGATGCCCGCATTCGAGAGCGTCAGCGAGAGGTTGTACGCCGCTCCGTAGTTCCAGCCTTGGAGCGTGCCCTCGTCGTGACCGGCCAGTCGCGTCGGGCCGTGCTTGCTCTGCGCCTGATGATGACCCTCATAGTGCTCGATCAACTCGAAATACCGTCGCCCATCCGGTCCCTCCACCAGCAACAGCCGCCAGTCGTTGTCCAGGTCCCGCATCAGCGCGAGACCCACCGAGTCGAACGTGCCGCCCGCCCGCTTTTCCGGCGTGAAAGAGACGGTGATCTTCGCCGCGTCGAGTTCGCCGAGTCGCGGTGTGGCGGTGGCGAAGACCCCGCTCCCCTTGACCGTGCAGGCGTGATCGCGGAACTCCCACGAGCGGCGTCCTCCCAGTTCATAGCGGTAGTGGCCGGCAAAGTCGTCGCGCAGCAGCGATTCCAGCGCCGGCGTGGTCTGCGCTGCGGCGGATGGAAACCAGGGGGAGACAAATAACAGCGAGACCAATGCAAAACGTAGGATGTTCATGGCGTGGGCGAACACTACCCCAAACCCTCCTCGCCGGCCAGCGCCGTTCTTCCCTTGGAACGCGCTTCGGTCCGGCAGGAGATAAGTTGAAGGACTGTTCTCTTTACATGCAAGAAAACATGGTCGCTCATTTCCCATTGGTGTGGACAAACGCCCGGACGCTGGCCGGCCTCCCGACGGGGAGAGATCGCACGGTTTACCCAAAGACAAGAGGAGTGCAGCGCAAAAAAAAGGGGGGGATGCGTGGAGGCTTCGGCGCGAGAAACATTCCATTACGTTCATGGTTTTTGCAAAACGAAGCCAAATGTCAAACATCAAGTAACGTATTTGCAGTTAGTTGCGATTTGTGTCCGTGTGCTTTTTGACTAAACGAACCCAAATGTTGATGGGACGACCCACCAAACCCAGCATCAGAATCCACGGTCAGGATGGATCGTGGGGTAGGGACTGATCGACGGATTTTGCTTTTTGCACGCGCTTGATGGGATTAGAAAAGCTTGGGCTTAAGCCCTAAGATACGGTGAATCATGACGACAAGAGAATTGAGGATTTTGGTTTTTGCGAAGGCGGTCGTGGTTGCCGGTGTACTGGCGATCCTGTCCTTGGCGGCCAGTGCGGCAGACCCGGCGGCCACCGCCCCGGTCGGAACGAGCGCCGCGGACGTCGCCAAAACAACGATCGCGAAGGATGAGCCGTTGTCGGCGGAACAGGTGCAGGCGAAAATCGCCGCGCTCGCCAATGACAAGGAATTGACGGACGACCAGCGGAAACAGGTGACGGATCTGTATCAGTCGTGCCTGAAGGCTCTGGCCCAGGCCCAGACAGATGACAAGCAGGCGGTCG
>CAZAAF010000283.1:3843-6540 GCA_964482575.1 uncultured Verrucomicrobiota bacterium
AGGATGCCTTGGACAACGGCAAGACGCGGGCCTTGGCGATCCGGCAGGAAAAGCAGCCGCCAACGATGGACTTCGCGGCCCAGGCCGGTTCGCTGGCGGTGAAGGAACTGCAACCCCGGCTGGCGGCGCAGGTGGCTTCGGTGCGCGCGTTGAACAGCGCGCTCGAGGAAGTGGAGCGGCAGATCAAGGTGTTGAAAGAGGAACCGGCGACGCGGGCGGCGGCGCTGGCCGCGGCCCGGGCCGAGATGGACCGCATCAAGCTGGGTGCGACGGCGGCGGTGGCCAGTCCGGCTCCGGCCGTGGCGGCGGCCGAGCAGACGTTGCGGCAGGCCCAGCAACGGTCGGCGACTGCGCATATCCATGTGCTGGAGTTGATGCAGGCAAGCGCGGTGGCGCGGCAGGATTTGCTGGCGGCCCGTCGCGATCAACTGGCGCACCGTGTGGCCGTTGCAAGGGACGGGGCGAAGCAACTGAGCGCCTTGCTCAACACCAGGCAACGCGAGGCCGCCGAGGCTGCACAGTTGGAGGCCCGGCACGCCGAGCACGAACCTCCTGCCGTGCGTGCGGTGATCGAACAGAACGCGCAGCTTGGGAAACAACTGGCTGATCTGACCACCCAGAGCGAACAGACCGTCGTGCAGTTGCGGGCGGCCTATACGCGGCTGCAGGAGATCAGCCAGACTTACGAAATTTCCCGGGAGGAGATGGCGATTGGCAGCGTGGGCGTGGAGCAGGCGGAGGCGTTGCGCCGTGACCGCCGGAAGTTGCCCGGCGCGGATCAATCGCGGCGGGACATGGCGGAGTGCCGGCGCCAGATCATCCAAACGCGCGGGGGGCAGTTGAAGAACAACCAGGAAAGCCAGGTCTTGGAGGACGTGGATCAGCGGTGCGCGCAGCTCATGGCCCGGCAGGTGCCGGCGACGGTCTCGCAGGACGAGCGCGAGGTGATCCGGGGGCGCATCCGGGAGTTGTTGGTGAATCGCCAGCAACTGGTGGAGAATCTGGGCGCCGGTTACACCCGGTGTCTGGAACTGTTGAACTCGCTCCTGCAGCGCCAGCAACAACTCGCCGACAAGTCGGCGGCGTTTGGACGAGCAGTTGTTGTGGATTCCCTCCGCGACGCCCTTCAGCGGGGTGTGGCTCGGCAAAATCGCCGCATCACTGGCCTGGTTGATGAGTCCCGCGAACTGGCGGGCCGTGGGTGAAAACCTGGTGACGGGCGCGATGCGGGAACCGGCGCGGTCGTTGCCGGCGGTGGTCATGATCCTGCTGTTGCTGGTCGGCCGCCGCTGGTTGTTCGCAAGACTCGACTCCCTTGGTGTTCAGGCGCGGGCCACGGATGGCGGCGGGTTCAAGGTGACGGGCCTGGCGCTGGTCACGACGCTGTTGCTGGTCGTGCCCGGGCCGTTGTTGCTGTGGACCGCGTATTCAATCCTGTCCCAGTGCGGCGAGGCGCCGGAGTTTGTGAAGGACGCCGGCCGCGGGATGTATCGCGCGGCGATGTACTGGTTTTATTTCGAACTGCTCCGCCAGTTGTGTCGTCCGAACGGGCTGGCGGACGCGCATTTCAAGTGGAACGCATCCACCACCGGGACGCTCCGCCGAAACCTGGGCTGGCTGGTGGTGGTGTATCCGTTGCTGACCTTCGTCATCGCCACGACTTTTTCCAGCGCTCTCGATTCCAATTCCACCGCCGACCATGCCGGCGGGTTGGGCCGGTCGGCGTTCGTGGTCATCTCCCTCGCCGTCTCCCTGTTCCTCTGGTCGGTGCTTCGGCGCAAGGATCTTCTGTCGGTGATGCCGGCGGCCGAGCGCGCCCGGTTGTTGTGGCGGACGCGCATTCTCTGGTATCCGCTCGCGGTGATCGCCCCGCTGGCGCTCGGCGTGGCGGCGATCCTGGGATACTACGATGCCGCGCTGGTGGTGGAAGGTCGGTTTTTGCGGTCGTTCCTGGTGATCATCGCCGTGCTGCTGCTGCACAATCTGGTGACGCGGTGGCTGTTGTTGCTGCAAAGCAAAATCCTGCTCTGGGAGGCGCGGGAACGGCAGGCGGTGCACGCCTTCTCCGGTGCCAAAGCGGGGGCGTTGCCCCCGCACGAGGTGCCGCATGTGGACGTGACGGCGATCAATGAACAGACCCGCGCGCTCTTCGATACCCTGCTGTGGGTGGTCATGGGCCTGTTCCTCTGGAGCATCTGGGCGGACCTGCTGCCGGCGTTGCGTGTTTTTGGGAACGTGACGCTGTGGCAGCATACCGTGGCCGGCGGCACCGCCACCCAGTTGGAAAACATCACGGTGGCGCATCTCGTCGTCGCGATCATTTTCGGCACCCTGACCGTGCTGGCCGTGCGCAACGTGCCGGGGGTGCTGGAGATCCTGTTGCTGCCGCGGCTCTCGTTGGATGCAGGGTTGCGTTACGCCATCAATCGCGTTGCCATCTATATCGTGATGACGGTCGGCGCGGTCCTGACCTTCAACGCCGTGGGCGTGGGCTGGAGCGAGGTGCAATGGCTGGCGGCGGCGTTCAGCGTCGGCCTCGGCTTCGGGTTGCAGGAGATTTTTGCCAACTTCGTTTCGGGCCTCATCATGCTCTTTGAGCGCCCTGTCCGCGTGGGCGACACCGTGACGGTGGATGGACGAAGCGGCACGGTCTCGCGCATCCGCATGCGCGCCACCACCATCATCGACGGGGACAAC
>CAZAAF010000284.1:0-6533 GCA_964482575.1 uncultured Verrucomicrobiota bacterium
TGGTGGGAATGCCCTTCGGGCAGACCGCCTCGCACGAACCGGTAACGCTGCACGCGCCAAACCCCTCCTCCGTCATGGCTTCCACCATGCCAAGCACGCGCGGGTCCTTCTCCGGCGCGCCTTGCGGCAGGAGGTTGAGATGGGCGACCTTGGCCGCCAGGAAAAGGCTGGCCGAGGCATTCTTGCAGGCCGCCACGCACGCACCGCACCCGATGCACGCGGCGGCGTCCATCGCCAGGTCGGAGTGATACTTTGAAACCGGGATGGAGTTGGCTTCCGGAGCCGAACCCGCCGTCACGGAAATAAACCCGCCCGCCTGGATGATGCGATCCAGCGCACTGCGATCCACCACGAGGTCCTTGATCAGCGGGAACGCCGCGGCCCGGAACGGCTCGATGGTGATGACATCACCATCCTTGAAACTGCGCATGTAGGTCTGGCAGGTGGTGACCCGGGACTCGGGGCCATGGGCCTCGCCGTTGATGACGCAGGAACACATCCCGCAGATGCCCTCGCGGCAGTCGCTGTCGAAATGAATCGGCTCCTCGCCCTGCCGGATGAGACGCTCGTTGAGCACATCGAGCATCTCGAGGAAGGACATGTCGGGGCTGGCGTCCGCCACCTCGTAATCCACGAAGTGCCCCTCGTAACGGGGGTTTTTCTGGCGCCAAACTCGTACCGTGAGTTTCATCACTTGTAGCTCCTCTGCGCCATGTGCGCCTCTTCGTACACCAGCGGCTCCTTGTGGAGCACCGGTGGTTTGCCGTCGCCACCCGACTCCCAAGCCGCCACGTAGGCGTAGTCGCTGTCGTTGCGAAGACACTCGCCTTCGGGCGTCTGGAACTCCGTGCGGAAGTGGCAACCGCAGGATTCACGGCGCTCCAGCGCGTCGAGGCACAGCAATTCGCCCAGCTCAAGGAAATCGGCGACGCGCCCCGCGCGTTCAAGCGCCATGTTCAGGTCGTCGTGCGAGCCGGGAACGATGACGTTATGCCAGAACTCCTCGCGGAGTGCGGCAATGTCCTGCTTCGCCTGGATCAGGCCCGCCTCAGTCCGGGCCATTCCGCAATGGTCCCACAAGATTTTACCCAGATGCCGGTGAAAATCCGCCGGCGTCCGTTTGCCGGAGATGGACAACAGTTTGTTGAGCCGCTCCTCGACCCCCTTCTCCGCCTGTTTCGCCTCCGGCACATCCGCCGCCGGACGCTTCAACTGGTTCTGCGCGAGATAATTTCCAATCGTGTAGGGCAGGATGAAATAACCGTCGGAGAGCCCCTGCATGAGCGCGCTGGCACCGAGACGATTGGCGCCGTGGTCAGAGAAATTCGCCTCACCAACCACAAACAACCCCGGCACGTTGCTCATCAGGTTGTAGTCCACCCACAAGCCCCCCATCGCATAGTGAACAGCCGGATAAATCCGCATCGGCGTCTCGTAGGCGTTCTCATCGGTGATCTCATGGTACATCTCGAAAAGATTGCCGTACCGCTCGCGCACCACCTCTTCGCCATACCGCTTGATGGCATCGCGAAAATCCAGGAACACCCCGCGTCCGCCCGGGCCGACGCCGCGCCCCTCGTCGCACACGCGCTTGGCGGCGCGGCTGGCTATGTCGCGCGGCACCAGATTGCCGTACGCGGGATACATGCGCTCCAGATAATAGTCGCGTTCGCTGTCGGGAATTTGGCCGGCCGCCCTCTTGTCGGCTGCGTTCCTGGGCACCCAGACACGGCCGTCGTTCCGCAACGACTCGCTCATCAACGTCAACTTGCTCTGATGTTCGCCCGATACGGGGATGCACGTCGGATGAATCTGTGTGTAGCAGGGGTTGGCGAGCAACGCGCCCCGCCGGTGCGCGCGCCAGATGGCCGTGGCGTTGGAAGCACCGCCGGACGTAGTCAGGTAGAAGACGTTGGAGTAGCCGCCCGTGGCCAGCACCACCGCATCCGCCGTGACGGAGGAGATCTTCCCGTTGATCAAGTCGCGGACGACAATGCCCTTGGCATGGCCGTTGACCACGATCAGGTCCAGCATTTCGCTCCGCGGGAACACCTTGACCGTGCCGGCGCTGACCTGCGCCATAAGCGCCTGATACGCGCCCAGCAGCAGTTGCTGGCCGGTCTGGCCGCGCGCGTAAAATGTCCGCGACACCTGGGCACCGCCAAAGGAACGCGTGGCCAAATAGCCGCTGTATTCACGCGCAAACGGCACACCCTGGGCCGTCGCCTGGTCGATGACGTTCACGCTGACTTCCGCCAGCCGATAGACGTTGGCCTCGCGCGCGCGAAAATCACCGCCCTTGATCGTGTCGTAGAACAACCGGTACACATTGTCCCCGTCATTGCGGTAATTCTTGGCGGCGTTGATGCCGCCTTGGGCCGCGACGCTGTGAGCACGGCGCGCGCTGTCCTGGACACAGAACGACTTCACGTTGTAGCCCAGCTCGCCCAACGTGGCCGCCGCGGAGGCGCCCGCCAGTCCCGTCCCCACCACGATGATATCGTACTTCCGCTTGTTGGCGGGACTGACCAGCCGGATCTCGTGCTTGTGGACGGTCCACTTCTGGGCCAGCGGCCCGGATGGAATGTTGGCGTTGAGTTTCATGTTACTTCAACTGCAGCAGTCCCATCAGCACGGCCAACGGAACGGAAACAAATCCCAGGAACAACAGACACGCCACCACGAGTGACGTCTTGTCAATGCGGCTGGCCCACGTCTCCATCCGCAACCCAAGCGATTCCACCATCGCCCGAACCCCGTGGCTCAAGTGAAAACCCAAAGCGCCAACCCCCAGCACGTAAATCCCCACCGTCCCCACCGCCGAGAAGGCGGTCATGATCATCCGGTACACGTCCGGCCGGCCTTGACTGTCCTGAAACTTGAGGTATTCCGGGTTCGTCACACCCAGCGTGAAATGCATCAGATGAAAAACGATGAAGCCCAGGATGATCAGACCGCTGACGATCATCGTCCGCGAGGGGAGGCTGGCGCCCACCAGCTTTTTCACCTCGTAAGGATGCCCTCGGCGCCGGCGATTATCGATGGCCAGGAAGACGCCCGTGCACACATGGAGCACCAAGCACAACGCCAGAAACACGCGGCATGGCCAGAGAATCTCGCGATGCGATTTCAGGACGTTCGCGTAATGGTTGATGTCACCCCACCCAAGGAACATCTGAAGATTGCCGGCCATGTGGGCGGTGACAAACAGCAACAGCACCGAACCCGTCGCGGCCATCACCGCCTTCTTGCCAATGGTTGTCGTGAACACCTTCCAGAGACTGTTCATACCTACGCCGTCAGTTTTCATGTCTTCAGAAGGCCATCTGAAAACGGGTTTGCTCCGGCGACACAAAAGCCTGTCAAACCCGCGCACCACTCGTGCCAAGTACCAGCGAATAATTGCAACACCCCGTGAATCCAAGGGGTTGCACAATATTGACTGCGGCAACAAACCTGTGTTGCCGCCGTCCAACGCGCATTTTCACGCGTAATCTTGAGCGTTTCCACGCAAGTCATTACACCATCCCACCAATCACCCGTCCGTTGCTGACGAGTTCGGTTCTCGATCTGGACGGGGATTCCATGCATCCCCCATCCCAATCCATGCCCGTTTGATAATACACCGTGCGCACCAAATCCTCCGGTGTAATGATGTCTGCGGCGGGTGATTCTCCGCGAGCATCCGACGCACCGATGACCTGGCCGCCATGCACTCCGCCCCCTGCCGCAAAAACCGAGAACACTCCCGGCCAATGTTCGCGCCCTGCTTCCCCGTTGATTCTGGGCGACCGCCCGAATTCCGTCAGGAACAACACCATCGTCGTCTGGAGCAGTCCGCGATCGTCCAGATCGCGAATCAACGCACTGACTGCCTGGTCAAACACCGGCAACCGGCGTTTCAACGAATCAAATGCCTGAAAATGATGATCCCATCCGTTTTCTTCCACCGTCACGCACCGTACTCCTGCCTCAACCAGCCGCCGCGCCAGCAGGCATTGCCGTCCAAGACCGCTGCCGTAAACGGCACGAATCTTCCCGGGCTCCCTTTCAAGATTCAGGGCCGTGCGGAAGCGAGCCGACGCCATTGCATCACGATTCTCTCCACTCCCGATTCCATCCGACATCCCTTGTTCAACAATGTTTTCCTGAGGCAGTTGCATCCCCGAGACCCCTGATCGCGCGTGTCCAAGATCGCCGACAACCACCGGTTCAGGTCCGGCACTGGCGCCTGGGATGGACACCGATGGCGGAACGCCGTCGCGCCCGCCCAGTTGCGCTGAAATCACGGCATCAAACGACGGAAGCTGGATCCCCGGCAGCGGCACGCGACCGCTCAACCCGTAACGTATCCCCCGTTCATGAGCCCCTTCGCCGTGGCTCATGGAACGGATGAATGCGATCTTGTCCGCCAGACGCGCCATGCGCGGCAGATGCTCGCAAAGTTGGATGCCGGGAACGTTGGTGCTAATGGCCCTAAACGGGCCCCGGATGTCGGCTGGTGCGTCCGGTTTCGGGTCAAACGTGTCCAGATGCGAGACCCCGCCCTGCATCCAAAGCACCACCACGGATTCGCATCGTGCGCCAGTCGCTTGCGCGCGCGGCACAACCCCGTCGAATCCCAACGCGGCCGCGCCAGCTACCCCGGTACGGATGAAATCCCGCCGGGACACGCCGACGCACGCGCCGTCGTCCACGCGGCGGCTTGCAGGCATCGCAAGTTGGTGACCTCTCCTCTTGACGCTCATCAATCGTTCGCCGGCTTCTCGTCCGGCGTTCAGGCGATTACCATAAGGCCCGCGGCGTCGCAGTCAAGTCGCGCCTTGCGTCCGCGCGTATCTTTCTTGAGAAACGGACGCGAACCCGGCATCCTTGGTGTGCTCGCGTGAGACGCGCCGAGTGTTATGCCCAAGAATGACATCAGTTGGAAACGACGCACGCCCGACGGCGAAAAGGTCGAGGTTTACGCCCACCACGTCGGGACGGTCTGGAACTTCTATACGCGCGGAGGCCGGTTTGAAGACTGGCAGCCGGCGCCACAACCGCCTCTGGAGGACTGGCTGGCGCTGCTGGACGGTATCGAGCGGCTCATGGCCCGCGACCGGATGCGTCCCGAGGAGGCGGACCGGGTGCGTTCAACCATCCGCACGCGGTTTCCCGAAGCGGAGGTGTAGTGGAACACCACCGCGGCACTCCATCCTGACAGTTTTGCATTGCGACCATTTCATGGACTGCTTATCCTCCGACCCCAATCTGGAGCGCTCTGCAATGCGAAACATTTTTGCGTTCAATCTGTTAGTGCTGGCTGCGTTGGCGATCTCGCTGGTGGCAGCCGAGCCCGCCAAAACGCCGTCGTATCCCACCCAAACACCGTCCGTGGATCCCACGGAATCGAACCGGCCCAAAAAATACCTCACCATCCTCGACTGCGTGCAGGCCGCGCTTCAACAAAACCTGGACATCAGCATCCAACGGCTGAATCCCGCCGTCAGCGCCGCGCTGGTGCAGGTGCAGGAAGGCGCTTTCGACATGAACTGGGTGACCGGTCTGAGCGAGAGCGAAAACACGCGGCCGGCAGGTTACTTCACAAGCGGAGGCGTCGTTACTCCGTCACCCTCGACCTTCTCCCGCACGTACAACTATCAGGAGAATCTCACCGGACTGACCCCGCTTGGCACCAAGTACACGATGGGGTTCAACGGATCGCGCCTTCAAAGCAGTGGCCTGACCTCCGGCATGGGACCGGATTGGACGATGTTTCTGGGCGCAACGGTCACTCAACCCTTGCTGAAAAACTTCGGCTGGGACGTCAACACGACGCAAATCCGCATCGCCAAAAAGAACCAGGACATTTCCTATCAGCAATTTGTCCTCTCCGTCATGCAGACGGTGACCGCCATCAAACAGTCCTATTACAACCTGATTTACGACCTCGACAACGTAAAGGTCATGCAGGAGTCGGTGGACCTGGCCCGCCGGTTCCTGGACGAAAGCCGCAAACGGATGGAAGTCGGCACAATGTCGCGGCTCGACGTGGTCACCGCCGAGGCCGAGCTGTCCCAAAACGAGGGTTCCTTGATTGATGCATTGCGGCAGTGGCGCGAGGACGAATTCACCTACAAGCAACTCATCACCCGCGATGTGCTCTCCATCCGTGAGGTGCAACTGGTGCCCGTGGACCGGCCCAGTGTCATCGCCATGCCCTTTGACGCCCTGGACAGCATCCGGCAGGGTCTTGAAAACCGGCCGGAGTATTTGCAGGGCAAACTTCAGTTGGAGGTCAACCACATCAACCTGAAGTATTACCAAAACCAAATGCTGCCCCAGGTGGATCTCGCCGCCAGCTATGGCTACAACGCCAACAACCAGGGCTCCTCCAACGAGGACTTCTCCCAGCTTCGCCGGAACTTCGATTCCGTTGGGAGCGGCGACTTCCCCTCCTGGTCCGCCGGTCTGACCATTACCGTCCCGCTCGGGAACAACGTGGCTCGGGGCAATTACCGCCAGTGGAAACTCCTCGTTGAGCAGGCCCT
>CAZAAF010000285.1:0-3527 GCA_964482575.1 uncultured Verrucomicrobiota bacterium
AGGCAATGCCGCCGTGCGCAAGGCGATACGGACCCCCATCGCCACCAACATGTACCCCAACAAGTTTGACGACCTGGGGCCGGCCATCCGGTTGGGCGCGGTGGACATCGTGCTCACCGACCTGCACTACTGGGAAGGCCCGCGCGGCGTGAAGGACCTGGTGGCGGTGTGCCGTACGTTCAACCTCGGCGTGGCGATGCACAGCGGCGCGGAATTCGGCATCGAACTGGCGGCGATGCTGCACACCGCCTCGACGATCCCCGAGATGCGCGTCGCCGGCGATGCCCATTATCATTTCCTCAAGGACGACATCATCGAGGGCGGGTTGATGAAATACGTCGACGGCAAGATTGCGGTGCCCACCGGTCCCGGCCTGGGCGTGAAGCTGGACGAGGAGAAGATGCGCCGCTACGAGAAATACTTCGAGGAGAAGGGCGACTATTACGCCCGTTTCCATCAAGACCCGCGCCGGCCGGAATGGTATCCCATCGTCGGAGGGACATGAAACGAGTGATGAAAGGTGCCCGACTTCAAGGACGTGTGGCCCTTGTCACGGGAGCGTCCCGGGGCATTGGCCGCGCCATTGCCGTGGCCCTGGCGCACGAAGGCGCCGCGGTGGTCGTGAACTACGTTTCCCAGCCTGCGATGGCGAATCAAGTCGTCCGGGAGATCCGCGCCGCGGGGGGACGGGCGGTGGCGGTGCGGGCCGACGTCAAGAACCTCGCGCATCACAAGCGACTCGTGACGGCGGCGCGCAGGCATTTCGGCCGGCTGGATATTCTTGTCAACAATGCCGCGACCACGCGCCGGCAGACGTTCCTCGACGCCACCCCCGAGGCCTGGGATGAGACGCTGGGCGTCAATCTCAAGGGCGTCTATTTCCTGTCACAAGCCGCCGCGCGTTTCATGACGGCGCAACGGTCGGGCAAGATCATCCATATTTCCAGCGTCCACGACGCGCGTCCGATGGCCAGCAACTCCATCTACAACATCACCAAGGCCGGTCTGGTGATGCTGACGAAATCCCTCGCGCTCGAACTGGCGGAGCAGGGGATTCAGGTGAATTGCGTTTCGCCCGGCGCCATCCTGACCGACGAGACCCGCGACCGGCTGGCGGACTCCGACTATCGCGTCCGCGTCCTGGCGAGAATTCCCGCGGGCCGCGTGGGCGAGCCGCAGGATGTGGCCGGGGTGGTGGCGATGCTGGCGTCGTCGGAGTCGGATTATGTCACCGGCACCACGGTTTACGTGGATGGCGGCATGTTGTTGCGATGACACTTACTGAAAGGAAATCCCATGGCATTCGACATCAAACGCCGCGGCAAACTGACCTATTATTACAGGGCCAACCGGCCGGTCTTCTCGTTCATCGTCACGGAAACGCTGCCGGACGGCGACCTCAAGGTGTATCTGGCGGGCCTGACCGGGGGTGAATCGGCCACGCGCAACCTCGGCTTGAAGGACACGGCCACGATGGATCCCGACAGGGAAATCCCGCGCGTGTTCCAGACCTGGGAGAGCTGGTTGAAGGAGGCGGGCGTGTGCAGTTCGATCCAGGAGCTGGATTTCATCGAGATGCATGCGTTCGGCTGCCAGCCCAAAACGCCCAGTCCCGTGAGCAATCCCGCGGGCTACGCCGCCGAGCTGGAACGATTGCGGACCGCCTACGCGCGCGCTTACGCCGCCTATTTCCGGGATCATCTGCCGGAACACGGTCTGCCCGCGCGGTTTACGGTCCATGTGATCGACGTGCCGGATCAGGAAGCCTCGTACGAGTTTTACACGACCGCGTTGTTGCAGCGGTCGTTGACCACGAAGGCACCGTAGAACCGTGGTGAAGCGTTTCAGCCCGCCGGCTGAAATGTGTCCGCGTGGTGGATGGTATGGACAGGATCGTGATTTGGAGACGCGAACATGATTTTGCAAAACCTGACATGGCCTGAAGTGGCCAGGCTCAACCGCAGGATGGTCGTGGTGTATCCCATTGGCGCCCTGGAACAACACAGCCGCCACCTGCCGTTTTTTACTGATTCGATCTTGTGCGGCGCCATCGCGGAGTGTGTCGAGGCCTCGCTCCCGAAGGATGTGTTGCTGCTGCCAGTGCAGTGGCTGGGGGCATCCATGCACCACCTGGCCATGGCGGGATCGCTGAGCGCGGAAAACGAGACCTACATCCGGCTGATTGCCGAGCCGCTCCGTTGCCTGTTGCAGCACGGGTTCAACCGGCAGTTTGTCCTCAACGGCCACGGCGGCAACAAGGACGGGTTTCATCTCGCGTTGCGCCAGCTCGCGATGGAGTTCCCGAAGGCGCAACTTCTCGGGTCGAGTTACTGGGAGGTGGCCGCCGGGGAAATCGCGGAGATTGTGGAAGGCCCGATGAAGGGCATCGGTCATGCGTGCGAAGCCGAGACGGCCCTGATGATGGCGGTGCGGCCGGACTTGGTGCGGCGCGGCGAAATCCGGAACGACCTGCGGGCGACGCGCCAGCCGAAGGCGTTGCGCGGCGTTTACAGGGTGCCCGACATGAAGGCACAAACCCACCACGGCGGCATCGGCTACGCGGAACTCGCCACGGAGGAGAACGGCCGGCGGTTGCTGGATGCCATCGTGGCGCGGGTCGTTGAGGTGATCCGGGTCCTTCGCAAGCCATGAGACCGACCCCAAAAACGACCAAGGAGACCGGCATGAAGATCATCGGATGCATCCTGGCGCTGATGGGGGTTGTCTCGATGACACGGGCGGAAATCCCGGAGGCGTATCGGAGGATGTGGGACGATCCCGCCGTCGCCGGGCGCATCGAGCAGGACATTGAGAAACACCGCAAAGGCGACGCAACCCTCGAGGTTGTCGGCCGGGACGGCAAGCCCCTCGTGGAGGCGACGATCGAGGTCCGGCAGCAGACGCACGAGTTCCTGTTCGGTTGCAATCTGTTCGTGCTCGACCAGCTCGCCACGCCGGACTTGAACCGGAAATACGAAAAGGCGTTTGCCGGCCTGTTCAACTCCGCCACGGTCCCGTTCTACTGGCGCGATCTGGAACCGCAGCCGGGAAAGCCACGCTTCGCCGAAGACTCGCCCTATATCTGGCGGCGCCCGCCGCCGGACCGGCTGGTGGCGTGGTGCAAGGCCCACGGCATTACGCCGAAGGGCCACGCGCTGATGTACGTGAGGAACCTGTTCATGCCGGACTGGACCGCGCGCCAGGACGCTGAAGGATTGCGACGGCAAGGCGCGAAGCACATGGCGGAAATAGCCGGACGCTACAGGCAGGACATCCCAATCTGGGACGTGATCAACGAGGAGATTCCGCGGTTGCAACATCCCGACCTGTGGCCCGCGGTTCCGGACGACTACCGGGCCTGGTGTTTCCAGGAGGCGGGCCGGTTGTTTCCCGCGACCACGAAACTGCTGATCAATGATGGCACCCAGGAAGCCCACGACAAGACCGGCGAATACGAGGCCATGATCAAACCCCTGCAACAGCAGGGCGTCCGCATCGGGGGCGTGGGCATCCAGTTCCACGTGTAC
>CAZAAF010000285.1:3537-6531 GCA_964482575.1 uncultured Verrucomicrobiota bacterium
AACCGCGGCGCGATGCTCGGCGGCAAACTGCTGCCGCCGCGCCAGCTCCAGGAGGTTTACGACCGGCTCGGCCGGCTGGGCCTGCCGCTCTATATCACCGAAATCACCGTTCCCGGCACGGGCGACGAGGGACCGGCATTGCAGGCGGCCATCGTGGCCCATTTGTACCGGCTCTGGTTCAGCACGCCGGCGATGGCGGGCGTGACGTGGTGGAATCTGGGCGATGGTACGGCGTTCGAGAACGAGAACAAGGCGCTCGGCGGCCTGCTCGACAAGGAGATGAACCCCAAGCCGGCCTATCAGGCACTCGACAGGCTGATCAACCATGACTGGAAAACCCGCCTGACGGTGAAAACCGGCGCCGACGGCAGGGTGAATTTCCGCGGCTTTCACGGCCGGTATTCGCTGCGGCTGACCGTTGGCGCCGAGACGCGCGAGTTTCCGTTTGAACTCAAGAGCAACGCCGGCGTGAGCCGGACGACCCTCCACCTCCAGTAAACAACCCAAGGACCCTTCATGAAAACCACTGTACTCATCGGGATGGCGTCGCTGCTCGCCGCGGCGGCGCAGGCCGCCACGCCGGACGTCTATCGCAACCTGTGGCGCGACCCGGCGTTGAATGAGCGGATCGAACGCAACATTGAGAAATACCGCAAGGGCGATGCCACGATCGAGGTGAAGGACGCCGCCGGCAAACCCTTCAGCGGTGCGAAGGTTGAACTGCGCCAGACCGGCCATGAATTCCTGTTTGGCTGCAACGCGTTCGTGCTCGGCCAGCTCGACACGCCGGACAAGGAGCGGCGCTATGAGGAGGCGTTCTCGAAACTGTTTAACTTCGCCACCGTGCCGTTCTATTGGGAGGGTACCGAGCCGACCCAGGGTGAGCTGCGTTACTCGGAGCCTGCGCGCGACATCTGGCGCCGTCCGCCGCCGGAGCGATTCCTGCCGTGGGCGGCGAAGAATCACATCACGCTCAAGGGGCATCCGTTGCTCTGGCACGCCTACAATCCGCCGTGGCTGCCGAAGGATGCCGACGCGCTGCGCGAACTGTATCGCAAACGGTTTCGCGAAATCGCCAGCCGGTTTGGCGGCAAGATCTCGATCTTCGACGTGGTCAATGAATCGCAGGTCTGTGCCAGGAACTACCCCCTGCTGACGCCGGACCGTGATTACGTCCGCTGGGCGTTCAAGGAGGCGGCGCCGCTCTTCCCGGAGACGACGACGCTCATGATCAACGAGGTGACGGAGTACAACTTCAAGCCTTACGAGACGAATCCGTACGTGGCGCAGATCAAGACGCTGCTGTCGCAGGGCGCGGCCATTCGTGGCATCGGCCTGCAGTACCATTTCTTCCGGCGGGAGAAGGTGGATGCCTATCTCACCGACGCGAAGTGCAACCCCGGCAAACTGCTCGACCTGTATGAGAAGTTTGGCGAGTTCAACCTGCCGCTCTACATCACGGAGATCACCTTCCCGTCGGCTGGTGCCGAGGGCGATGCGGTGCAGGAAGAGGTCGTTCGCGATCACTACCGGCTCTGGTTCGCCGCGCCGAAGATGGCGGGCATCACGTGGTGGAACCTCGGCGACGGCACTGCGGTCAAGGGCGAGAACGAGGCGAAAGGCGGGCTCCTCGATGCCGATCTCAAACCGAAGGCCGCCTACCGCGCGCTCGACCGGCTCATCCACAAGCAATGGACGACCCATGCTGACCTGAAGACCGACGCGCAGGGCCGCGCGCAGTTCCGCGGGTTTCACGGCACGTATCATTACGTCGCCCGCGTGGGCGGGAAGAAGATCGAGGGCACGGTCTGCCTGAAGTCCTGTGGTGAGAACAAGTGTATCATCCAGTTGCCCGCCAGCCATTGAGGGTTGCCTATGAAGATCGTTGACATGAAGGTCCGCACGGTGGCGATTCCGACCACGTGCCAGTTGCGGCATAACACGGGCGTGCATCCCGGCTATTTCATCCGCAACATCCTCGAGCTGATCACCGATGAGGGCATCGTCGGCCTCGGCGAGGTCGGTGGCGGCGACCAGCGCGGGGCCTTGATGAAACTCAAGCCGCGCATCGTGGGGCTGGATCCGTTTCACCTCGAGGTCATCAAGCTCAAGGTGTTGCGCAGCATCTATTACCTCTCCAACGCGCGGCTGTACGGCGCCATCGAGATTGCCTGCCTCGACATCCAGGGCAAGGTGTTGGGCCGGCCGATGTGCGACCTGCTCGGCGGCGCGGTGCGCGACCGCGTGGCCCTGATGGGCGAGATCAGTTGGCGGTACGACCGGCCCGGCGGCGGCGACGACACGTGCGCCGAAGATCTTGTCGAAGAGTGTGAGCAACTTCATGCCGAGCTGGGCGTGAACACCGTCAAGATGAAGGGCGGCGTGGTGGACCCCGACGTGGAAGTGCGCGTGATGGAGCTTTGCCGCCAGCGCATGGGGCCCAATTTCGGCCTGCGGATTGATGCCAACGGCGTCTGGAGCGTGGCCACCGCCGTGCGCATCGGCCGGCGGCTCGAACCTCTCGGCCTGGAGTACTTTGAAGACCCCGCGTGGGGCATCGAAGGCCTCGCCGCGGTGCGTCGGCAGGTGCGCATCCCCATTGCGACCAACATGTACCCGGCGAAGTTCGACGACCTCGGCCCGGCGATCCGGCTCGGGGCGGCGGATGTGGTGTTGACCGACCTGCACTATTGGGAAGGCCCGCGCGGCGTCAAGGACCTGTGCGCCGTGCTGAGGACCTTCAACCTGGGCGTCGGCATGCACAGTGGCGCGGAGTTCGGCGTGGAAATGAGCGCAATGCTGCACACGGCCTGCACGATCCCCGAGATGAAGTTCGCTGGCGACGCCATCTACAATTACCTGACCGACGACATCATTGTGGGCGGCAAGATGCGTTACGAAGGCGGCTGCCTGCGTGTGCCGACCGGTCCCGGCCTCGGTGTCACGCTCGACGAGGAGAAGCACTGGCTGGCCGAGAAAGCCGGTAAGACCTGG
>CAZAAF010000286.1:0-6517 GCA_964482575.1 uncultured Verrucomicrobiota bacterium
GTTCCATACTATGGCATAGAACAAGAAAAATGTCAAGATTAATTGAGGATTTTTGAGTTTATCGGGAACTTTTACCAGCTGCTGGAAGATCCGCCGCCGCCAGAAGATCCGCCGCCAAAGCCGCCGCCGGACCGCGTCTGGGCATGGACCTGGATCGCGGCGCCGAGGCAACAAGCCGCCAGGACGGCCGCGTATTTTCTCCAACTCGAATATGTTCTCATGGGGTCTTTCGCTGATGGGACTTCAAAGGTTTTTACACTGCGAGACAGGAGGACTGTCCGAACCCGTCTCCGGCCAGGCCAGGATTTGAGAAAGGGGTTCATGAGCCGGTTCCCAGCGATCCGGTGCCAATGCCGGAGCCCGTGTTCATGCTCGGCACGGTGGTGGTGTTTTGATACTGCTGGAGGCGTTGCATCAAGGGACTGTTCTGGTTCTGCATCTGCTGGCTGTTGCGGCCCGTGTTGTTGTTCTGGAACATGGACTGCAGCATCGGGTACACCTCCTGGGCGTCGGCATTCTCCAGCTTGAAGACCTGCACGGAGGTTTCCTTCGGCGAGCGATGATCCAGGTCCTCGATCACCTGCGCGATTTGCTCGACCAGATCCTTGGTGGCGGTCACCACCACCGAGGAGGTGCGCGGATCGGCCACGGCCGCCACCTGGGTGCGCTTCTTGATGCGCTGGCTTTGGTTGTTGGCCTTACTGCTGCCACCACTCGATGGCGGAGCCCCCCCGCCCATCATGGCGGCAAACCGACTGAACCCGCCACCACCGAAGCCCCGGCCGCCGAACTGGAAGGGCGCCTGCGCGGTGTTCGAACTGCCCTGGGGTGAGAACAGACTGGTCAACATATTGGCCGTCTCGTAGGCATCCGCATACTTCAAGTGAAACACGCGGATTTCCGTCGCATCCTCGGCACTAGTGTCGATCGCCTTGATGAGTTCGACGAGGTGGCGGATGTTGGCCTGGGTGTCGGTGACGGCGATGGCGTTGCCGTCATCATTGCCCATGACCGTCGCCTTGGGCGACACCATGGGGGAAAGGTCCTTGATCAACTGGCCCGCCTCGACGAAACGCAGCGGAATGACCTGGGTGATCATCTCGTCATTGTCCGGGATTTTGTCGGGGTCGTTGCCGATCCGGACCGGGATGTTGGCGTGAATCGCGTCCGCCTTGCTGAGGATGGTCAGCTTGCGGCCGTTGCGGATTGCGGCGTAGCCGTTCTTGTTGAGAATCGAGTTCAACAAGTCCACCGCCTCCTGTTTGGAGACCGGCTGGCTGCTCCAGACGTCCACGGTGCCCTGCACCGGCGTCTGGATTTCGATGATGAACCCGGCCGCTTCGCTCATGTAGTTCAGCACGAGCGCGATCGGCGCATTGCGGAAGTTCATGCGCAGTTCGCCGGGTTTGAGAGGTGGCAGGTCCGGCATCACCAGGTTGGTGGCGGTCATTTCCGGCACCGGCGGCGGCATGGGAGCCTGGGGCGGCTGGTTGGTCGCGGACGGCGTCATCGCCTCGGTGGCATTGGTCGAGGGTGGCAGGGCCGCGGGCGCCATGGCGATGGTGTCGTTCGTCCCCGCCGGTGGCGCCGTGGACTCGGGTGGGAGCGGGGCTTGCGGCGCCGCGGGGGCCGCCGCCGGAGAGGCTGGCGGCATGTTGGTGGCCGTGACGTCCGCCATCACGGGCGGCACGTTCGTGCCGGGGGCCGGGGGCGCGGCGGGCGTCCCCGCCTGTTGGGCGAATGCCGGCCAGGCCATCGCGCCGGCCATCCAGAGTGCTTTAAAAATACAGTTCTTCATTTCAGCTCCTGTTCCCGCTTTTGCATAAGGCGTTTGAGAATCTCACTCGCGTCCGGCGACGCCGCGGTGGCGCCGCTGCCGGAAGCGGCCGGCGACGCACTCGTGGAGGGCGTCGGCGCGGGGGTGACGGCCGTGCCGGACGCGTTGTCGTAGCCGGTGGCGCCCAGCCCATCGCCGTAAAGGCGGGCGCTTGTTTCGCCGCGGCGCAATTGGGTGCCCAGTTTCATTTCAAACTGCGTCCCGCGAGTCTCCAGCCAGACGCTGGAAGGCAGGATGGCCACGAGCGTGTAGCCGGCGATCGTGTTGGTGGGAGCGATCACCTTCCGGTATTCGGGCCGGGTGCCGTCGAAGAACGCAAAGGTGCCCTTCTCGTACGTCATCGTGCCCACCAGCGAAAAAGCATCCGCCACAGGCGGGGCGGGCGCGGGCACCCCCTTGCTGGAACGCGGCGGCACGCGGTTCAGGTTGAAGATGTTCCGCTGGCTGATGATCCGGAAGTCGGAGAATTCGACGGACTGTGCCCACGCCGCCACCGGCAGCCACACGACAAGCGAGAATGCGATGAGGTTTCGTTTCATGGCGCAGAGGGAGTGAGAACCAATCCACTGACCTGCAAGGCGAGCGTCAATTGCTGGCCGTTGTCGCTGTGCGAGCTGAGTTCGAGCGACTGCAGTTTCAGGGCCATCGGGTCCTTTTCGATGTCATAAAGAAACCGGCTGAGCGTTTCGAGATCGCCCGAGGCATCCACGCGGCATTCGAGCGTCATGTAATCGTCCGTGTCGTGTTTCCACTGCGGCGTGATCGCCAGGATGGTGGCGCGGCTGCTCCGGGCCCACGTGTCGAACGCCTTGAGGATCTGCTGTTCGGCCAGCGAGGTGTTTTGCGGCAGCGTGTTCTTCTGCATTTCCTCCCAGCGACGATGCACCGTCTGCTCGCGCTGGATCAACGACGTGCCGTACTCCACCTGCTTGCGCAGGTCGGCGATTTTGGCCGAACTGTCCTTCCAGAGGCCGGTCAGCGGCGTGAACACCAGGCGGTCGGCAACGAACAGCACGACGACGCCGATGGCGGCGGCCATCAGCAGTTGCTGGCGGTTTTCAATCTTCATCACTTGCCCCCCTCCTGCCAGCGAAATTCAAACGTGAATTGCACCGGCTGGCGCCCGCGAATCTGGTCCACCTTCAGGTCCGCCACGCCGCTGGCAGCCCGCAACGCGGTCAGCGTCCGCAGCAGCGCCGTGTTGTCGCGCGACACGCCGGAGCACGTCACGAGGTTCGCATCCCGCACCTCGATCGTCTTCGCCGAGACCGAGGGATCCTCGGGGAATGCGAGCGTCAGTTGCCGCAGGATGTTCAACGTGCGGCAGGTGTTGTCGAACCACGGACGGTACTGGTGGATTTGCTGCTGGATCGCGTCGAGTTCCTTGACCTTCGCCGCCATCTCGCCCCACCGGGACCGCAGGTTCATCAGCTGGACCTGCTGGACGATGAACGGGACGCCCACGAGCAGGATCAGCGCCGCGGCCACCGCGCCCACCGCCCGCAGGCGGCCCGACGAGTACCGCGTGGCGAGTTGCTGCCACGCCGTGACTTTCGGCGGCAGGAATTCAAACGGCGCCGGCTGCCTTGCCAGCACCCGCGCCGCGAGGCTGAACGCCGGCGAGACGGCCGCCCCGGACGGCAGGTGCACGTTGAAATCGCGCACAGCATAGGCCGCGACCATTTCCACGTCGAGGTCCGGGCCGACGCGATGGCGAAGTTCCTCGGCAAGCTGTGAAGCCTGTTCGCGCGGGCCAAAGACGCGGATTTTCCGAATCGCCTGCCGGGATTCGGCGGAGAACTGGCCCAGGGTGATCCGCGTTTCACGCGCCACCTGCTTGGCGTCGAGAACCGGTTGGCCGGTTTCGTTTTCCAACGCCGTCTCGATCGTGCGCAACGCGACCACGCCGCCGCCGCTGGTGACCTGGAGGTCGATGTGTTTCTCGCCCATCGCCAGGGCCAGGACGCCCTCGGAGGCTTCGGTGCCGGGGGGTTGCAGCACGGACATGCCCAGCGAAAAACTGACCGGCTTCAACCGGGCCTTGGTCAGGGCCTGCTCCAGCAAGGCAATGTGGCCGCCCGGAATGCCAATAAGCATCGCCTGCAGTTTGCCGGCGGCCTGGCTGCGGGAGGTCGCCATTCGCAACGTCGCCGTGTCACAGGGGAAATCGCGCTCGGCTTCGATCTGCAGGAAACCCTCCACGTCGCTTTCCGGCATCGGCGGCAGGTCGGCCCGCATGGACAACGCCCACTTCAACGGCAGGCAGACCGTGCACGGGCGCACCCGGACGCCGGCGCTGTCGAGATGGTTGCGGATTTCCTGGCCAACGAGTTCGGGGTCGGCGGTGAGCGGGTCGAGGGAGAGCGTGACGCTGAACGATTGCAGGACCTGCAATGCACCGTTGGTGCGCTTGAGCACCACGCCGTCGAGCCGCGCCCCATCCAGCGCCAGGCCCAGCACCGCGGACGGCCCCTGCCGCCGCAGTTTCTTGAGTTGTGACAAATCGATCATGGTATGTTTCGTGCCAGCACGGTGCGCCGGACGTCGTCGCCCAGCGCCCAGCCCAGCCCTGTAAGATCCTGTCGATACAAAATTTTTGGCGAACCATCGCTCGTGTCGAAAACGAATTTCACGCGCCGGTACCCGCGTCCATAGGGTCCGACGGCGGCGATGTCGGCGGTGCATTGGTAACTGAAAGTGGTGATGGAATCGCCGGCCGCCAGCGATTGGAGCGCGGTGCTGCTCGTCCCCAGCGCATCCACAATCCAGGCGATGGAGGTGAGGTTGTAGGGGTTGTTCAGGCGGTAGCTGACCACCTGCTGCGCACTGCCGTAGTCGCCGCCCAACAGACAGGTGAGCACCGTGAGGCTGGCGGTGTTGATGTTGACGCGGCCCTGCTTGTAGGCCGAGGTGCCGACGGTTAGGTTGGTGTAGATTTGCGCGAACTCGGTCGAGGTCCGCCCGCTCGTCATGTAGAACGAGAGCAGGCCGGGGAGGGACAGGGTCGTCGTCTGGCGGCTGTAGCCGAGCTTCGACATGATCTGGCTCGCACGGCCGGTTCCAAAGGCCGCCTGCAGCACCGGCCGGAGCGTGGTGGCGCTGTTGACATTGGAACGCATCGTGCCGTCATTCTTGAAATTGGGTTCGCGGGTGTACAGGGTGAGGTATTCGAGAAGCCCGGGATCGCACTGGCCGTTGCCGTTCAAATCCTTTTCATGCAGGTCGAGGACGCCGTTGCGGTTGACGTCCTCGCTCACGAGGATGTCCATCGAGGTGCCGTACACCAGCCGCAGTTCATCCACCGTCTCGAACGGCGCACTCTTGCACTGGTACGGTTGCTGGGCCATCGGGTAGGTCAACTGGGTGCCGTTGTTGCTGTTGGTGCTGCGCCAGTCGGGGATGGCCATCATCAGGTCGTAGGTCATGTTCGGCAGCCACTGCAACAAGTTGGTGGACGCCGTGTTGAGGTTCAATTTCGAGGCCTCGTCCACCAAGCCGAACGAGACACGGTCGGACTGGACGGTCGAGGGCAGGGCGTTTGTTTCCCGGCCGATGATCCAGTAGCGCGCGTCGCCGACCGGCACGTCCGCGCTGAGTTCCAGCGGCAGGCTCGGCAGGACACCGTTGGTGCCGTAGTTGGACAGGACGTAGCTGACGTACCGGGCCGCGCCCTCAATCGCCTGGTCCGCGGCAATGCCGGCGGCGCGGTTGTCCGCCGCGCGCAGTTCCATCCTCATGGCATCGGCAAAATAGATCGCCATCCCCACGATGCCGATGGCGATCCACAGCACAATGATGAGCACGGACCCGCGCCGGCCGGCGGGGCGTGCCATCCTGTGCGGGCGGTGTCGTGTCGGTTTCATCTAGCTGCTGATGCTGGCACTGTTGGGTATCTGGTTGGTGCGCACCTGCATGTCGAGAGGAACCACCAGCACGATCGGCTGCCGGTCCAGCGACGTCGTGTCCGGGTTGTTCATCTCGATTTGTACACGGACGGCCACGGGAAGGTTGGTGTCTCTCTGGGTCGTATCCCACGTGTTGCGCCACTGGCCGGTCTCCCGGTCGAAGCAATCGATGTTCACCCGGGCCACGTTCGGGAGCAGGACCTGGTCCTCGGGCGTCTGCAGGACCGTCGCCAGCACGTCGCGGGCGACACTGCGGACGAGATTCTGGCCCGTGCGGGCCGGCTGCAGTCCGTAGGTCACGCGCTGGACATCGCCCCACGGCAGGTTGTCGCGCATGACCCCGGTGGTGGTGTACAGCTCCAGCGCGACGGTCTGGCTGATGCCGGGACTGTTCAGGGAGCCGACGCGGAAGTCGCCGGAAAACGCGCCCTTGAGATTGCCGGTGAACACGCCGGCGAACACGCCGTTGGTCGTCGGCGGCATGGCGCCCTTCAAGTCGCGCTCCAGGACATCCAGCGCCTGCTGGATCGGCAGGGACGTGCTGACGGCCTGTATCGTCGTTTCCCGCAGCCGGACTGCGCCGAAGAAGACCGCCGTCACCGCCGACAGCGCGACGACACACACCGCGACGGCCAGCACCATTTCCATCAAGGTGAAGCCGCGCCGGGCGTGGGCGATGGGGAGATGCGCGTTCATGGTTGCGTCGATCGGGCCAGCGCGCTCAATCGCAGGGATGAGTCCCAGGGAATGGCGACCGTGGAATAGGTGGCATTGG
>CAZAAF010000287.1:0-6515 GCA_964482575.1 uncultured Verrucomicrobiota bacterium
CAGGACGGGATGCGTGCGGCGTTCGGGGTTGGGGCCGGACATGCCGCGGCGGATGACGTCGCCGGAGAAACCGAGAAATTCCGCATCGCCCGAGCCGAGGAGATGCGGCTTTGTGCCGGTGCCGGCGAGCGGGATGCGGACCTCGGTCCAGCCCGTGCTGCCGCGCACCGCGCCCTCGGCGAGCAGCGAGACGCGCACAATGGCGACGTCGCCCTCACGGTGCAGCGGCGCGTCGTGGCAGAACACGACGCTGTTGCCGAAGGATTCCCCACGTATCGGCGCCGGGTTCTTGTCCAGGACCTTGTTGTGGCACGACACGCTGGCGGTGCCGGTGAAGTGATACATGAAGTCCGTGCCGGCCACGCTCGCGCTGTCCACCCGGCCCGTTTCCTTGTTGTTGTCGGCGTCGAGATACAGGAGCAGCGACCCGCCCGCCGGGAACGGCTCGCTCCAGTCCACGCGCCACACAAACCGGTCCTCCGCCACGTGCGAGACGGCGGCGCGCACCATCTGCGGCCCGGCCTTGGGCGGCTCCTTCTTCTCGTCGCGCGTCCAGAAGACGGTCCATGCCTGCGCGCGATCCGGCGGCGTGCCGAGCCGTTTCTCCACGAGATCGGGCAATCCATCCCCGTCCTTGTCCGGCGCCGCCGCCACGGCGGCAACCAGCATCTGGAATCCAAGAACCCAGGTGATCATCAAACGCAGTCGAGTCATAGCATTATGTTTTCCTGCCGCCTTGCGGTCGCGGCATGCGTTGCACCGGCCTTTCCCGCCGGGTGCTTATTCTTCGAACGAAGCCCGGATTGTCTCCACGCTCCAGCCCGCGCCGAGCGCCGCCATCAACTGAAGCCGCGCCTTGTGGCCCGGCACCAGGCCGCCGAGAATGACGCCCATCCGCTTCAACGGCCGGCCCGCGCCTTCATAGGCGTATGTGTCCAGCACGCGGCCGCGCGGGCAGCGGGACGTGATGACCACGGGCAGACCCTGGGCGATGGCGCGCTGGATGGCGGGCAGGGCGGCGACGGGCACGTTGCCGCGGCCCAGTCCCTCGAGGACCAGCCCGCGCGCTCCGTCACGGAGGGCGAAATCAATGAAACGGCCGTCGGCGCCGGCGGCCAGCTTGATGAGGTCCACCCGCTCTTCCAGCTTCGACGCCGGGATGTGCTGGCGGCGGATGGGGCGGCGCGTCACGAGGACGCGGTCCTTGTCCACGATGCCGAGCGGGCCGAAATCGCGGCTCTGGAACGTATCGGTCGCCTCTGTGTGGGTCTTGGTCGCTTCGCCGGCGGCGAGTAGCAGGTCGCCCATGACCACCAGCACACCGAGTCCGCGCGCCGCCGCGTCCGCCGCCACGCGCACGGCCGAGCGCAGGTTGGCCGGACCGTCCCAGCTCAATTCGGAACTGTTCCGCATCGCCCCGACGAACACCACCGGTTTCTCGCTCTCCACGAGGAGATCGAGCAGGTACGCCGTCTCTTCGAGCGTGTCCGTGCCGTGCGTGACCACCGCGCCGGTGATCTCCGGCGCGTTCAACGTCCGGGAAACGTCGTGCGCCAGTTCCAGCATCTTCGACGGCGTGACATGCGGCCCCGGCAGCCGGGCGAAGTTGATGATCGTGAAATCGGCAATCGCATCCAGTCCCGGCACCTGCGCCACGATCTCCTCGCCGGAAAGGGCGGGCACGGGTCCGCCGCTCGCGGCATCCACGCGCATGGAGATGGTCCCGCCCGTGAAGAAGATGGCGATATGGGGTTTCATGACGCTTTTTGGAATTTCAGTATGCAAGCAGCCGGGGGCTGGCGTCAATTGGCGGCTCTCATCCGGTCTTCCACCCACGCCCTGGTCTTCGTCATCTCGGCCGGGTCGGGCTTGATGTGCTCGAGGATGCAGGGCAGGGGACGCTCGAGTTGGCGGATGCCGGCAATCAGCCGGGGATAGTTCATCTCGCCACCGCCAGGACCGGGATAGCCCACGTTCTTGCCGGCGGCATCGAGTTTCATGTCCTTGAAGTGGGCGAGGTGGATGCGGTCGCCGAGTTCGCGGAAGAGACGCTGCATCTCCTCCTCGCGCTTCGGATAAAGGTCGGGCGAGATGAAATTCGGCGGGTCGAGCACCAGGCCCACGCGACTGGCGGGGAACGGTGCGAAGACCTCCTTCGCCAGTTCCAGCGTGCCGACGACGTGCGGGAAGAACGGCTCGAACGCCACGCGCCCGCCGATGGGGTCGAGCGCCGGCAGGACGAGTTCCCGGATGGCACGGTGCAGTTGCGCGACGGCCTCGGGCGTGTGATTGCGCGGGTCTTCACCGCGGAACTTCGCCGAGTGGCTCGCGCTCCAGGTCACGAACTGGTTGCAGTCGAACAGCGCCGCGTGTTCGGCCACGCGCTTCATGGTGGCGATGCTTCCGCCCATGAAACCCGTGTCGTCGGGACGGAAGAGGTTGAAGTACGTGCCGAACGCAACGGTCTTCAGCTTCAGCTCCTTGAGCGTGTCCGCGAGCGCCTTGAGTTCATCGCCGGTCGGGTGGAAGAAGAACGTCACCTGCACCCGTTCGAAACCGACGCTGGCGATGGCCCTCGCGTTCTTTTGCAGGTCGGCGGCGGAAGCCGCCTGCAGCATCATGCCGAGCCGGATGGTGTCTTTGGCCGGTCCGGCCGCGAACAGCCGGGGTGCGCCGAGGCCGGCGGCTGTGGCGCTGACCGCACCAAGAAAATGACGGCGAGTGATGGGACGTGGGGTCATAAGGTTCTCCTGCAACGGGATGGCGGTTTGGTTGAACGATTTTACGAGGCCGTGACTTCGAGCGTATGCCCTTCCTCGGCCAGTTCCGTGTTCGGGAAGATGGCCCGGGCTTCGGCGAGGACCTTCGCGGCCCGGCTGCCCGAGAAGTGGATGAGCACCAGTTTCTTGACCCCGGCCTGCTGCGCGATTTGCGCGGCGCCTTTCGCCGGCGTGTGGGCGCCGTCGTGAATCAACAGCGACGCGCCCTTCGCGAACTCTGCGATGGGCGGATGAAAATGCGTGTCGCCCGTGAGCACCGCGCACGCGCCGCTGGTCTTGTCGATGACCTTGTAGCAGAGCGCCGGCTCGAAGTTGTTCTTTCCCGAGAGATGATGGGCCGCGAACGTCTCGAAACGCAGGTCCGCTGACTCGAACTTGTCCCCGGCCTTGAGCGGCATCAGCTTGCGTTCCACCGCCACCTCGGGGAAGCGCGGGATTTGCAGGAACGCGTCCGTGGCCTCGACGACGCGCTGGAGGTGCTCGCCGGGGCCGTAGATGTTCAGCGGGGCCCCGGTGCGTTTGCGCATGGCGGCGTAGAACAGCAGTTGCGGCAGGCCGATGTAATGGTCCTGGTGGAAATGCGAGATGAGGATGGACTCCAGCGCCAGCGGGTCGAAGCCGTATTCGCGCATCTTCAACGCCGCGCACCAGCCGGTGTCCAGCAGGTGCTTGCCGTTGATGAGGAGGCAGGCGACCTCGTGCCGCACATCGGGGATGCATGCGGAATCGCCGATGATGGTGATCTTCAGCGGTGCGGCGGGCGTCGCGGCCCTGGCGGCCAGTGCGCCGACCATACCCGCCGCGCCAAGGGCGGCCGCGCGGGCGAATTCACGTCGGGTCATGGGTGGTGTGTTCATAAGGATCTCAGATTTCTTTGGGTGCGGTTCAGTGTTGGGCGGATTCGATCTGCGCTGCGATTTCCTCGCGGACGCGCTGGAGCGCCGCGGGATCGCGTGAGTATTCGGTCTGGCTCTTCACAAGCCGCGCGACGAACGCCTCGGCGGCGGCCCGGCCTTTTGCGTCGGCCAGCAACGCCAGATAATCATAGTCCTCCAGGCCGTCGCGGATGTTCTCCAGACGGATGGAACTGACCGGGCCGTCCGGCATCGGATACGCCAGGCATCCGTCGCCGTTCATGCCCCACACGCATGCGGTCTTCCAGTCGAGATACGGGGTGCTGTCCGTGATGAGGCGATTGGGATGCCAGTAGTTGACGTGCCAGTAGAGCAGGCCGTCGGCTTCAAAGCCGAACGTCATCCAGCCGAGCAGCCGGCCCTCGATGGAGGGATAATCCATCGAGGCGAAATTCGCATGCGGGTGGGCCGGCCCGCAACAGACATACCACCAGACCTGCTTGCCTTCCGCCCGCAGCCGCCGGGACAGGTCGCGGTCGTACTTCGGCGTCAGCGGGCAATACCAGTCCATGGAATCCTGGTAGCCGGGCGGCGTCTCGCGGCGCTTGTCGTACATATAGCCCGCCGTCGTGAACGTGCTGACTTCCGGGTAGCGATCCTTCAGGAACTTGCAGATGCCCTTGATCAACTCGTCGTAGTCCGCCCGCCGCTCGTCGAAGCCGTAGAAATACGCCATCTTCGACAGGCCGTGCCGGCGCAGTTCCTTCATGTAGTCGTCCAGCCGCCCGGCCAGCTCCTGGGTGAAATACGGCCGATAGTCCTCCAGCCGCGCGTAGCAAACCCACATCGGGTTGCCCTTCGGCTTCGGCACGAGGTTGAGGATGTTGAACGTGTTCATTCCCCGCTCGCGCGCGTACAGGAGGTCCTCGACCGCCGGCGGTTCGGTGCGGGAGATGTCGTCGGGGTTGAGCCGGTGCGAGAGCATCAGGTCCATGCAGCGGCGGCGCAACGCGGGCGTGAGGTCGCCGTAGGCGGCGCGCGTCCAGCCGTCCATGATCGCAAACGCCGTCTTCATGCGCGGCGTGCGCGGCAGCGCGAACCCGTGCACCCGCACGCTCACCGGCATCTCGGCCGCCGCCATCCCGGCGGGACGGACGGTGACCTTGCCGCGGTAAATCCCCGCGCGGAGTTGGCCCGGCGCGTGGAAGTTGATCCAGACCGTTTGCGTGCGTCCGCCGGCCACGTCAAACGGCCGCGCCGGCAGGAGCACCTCCGGGCACCATCCCGGCGCGGCGGGCGCGTCCGGATGACCCGAGGGCGTGTCCAGATAGATATAGCCCACCAGGTGCCTCTCAATGCCGTCGCGCGGAAACTCCTCCCCGTGTTCGTTGACGAGCCTGCCCACGGAAACGTCCACGTCGCGGAGTTGCACATCGTCCGCGGGGGTGATGGCGAGCTGGAATCCCTCACGCTCGTTGCGCGCGAGCTAGATCGCGGCGCCGCCTGCATCGGGCGCGGGCGGAAACTCCGTTGGATAAATCTTCCGCATTGTGTTCTGCCACCAGACGGCGAAACCCCGGCGGACGGGGTTCGCGCCGCGCGCCGGCGGTCCGGCGACGGACAGCCGAAGCTCGGTCTGGTCGCCGCGCGCGGTCCGGGCCGTGACGCAGAGCCGGGCGGGAGGGACGTCCGCCTTGCCGGCCCAGTCCCACGCGATGGCGGTGCCGTGCCCGCTGCACGAGTCGAGTTCCCGGCCGCCGGCGTCCAGCAACGCGCATCGCCAGTCCGCGCCCGCTGTAAGGTCCGCGCGGATGCGCCGGCCCTGGAGGGTGCGCGGGAAATCCGAGGCGGTCCGGGGACGGAGCAGGTGCAGCCCGCCGCGGCACACGAACACGTCGTCAAACCACGCCTTGCCCGTCGTGCGGCGCAGATAGACGTACGCGCGGATTTCGCGGACCGGCTTTTCCGGCCGATAGACCTGCGCCGTGTATTCCCAATCGTGCGTCCCGCGCGACCAGCTGCTGGTCTTGCCCCACCACGGCGTGCCGTCCTCGTAGATGACGTCCAGATAGACGGCGTAATCGCCGCCGCTGCCGACCTTCTCCGCCTTGCTCCAGCCTCCGATGATGATCGGCCGTTTGTCCGGATGGTCGTAGCGGAGGATTTGGCCGGCCCCGTGCGCCGCGCCCGCTTCCGCGGATTCGCATCGCGCGGACATCCGGCCGTCATGCACCGTCGCGTTGTCGAGTGTGAACCCGAGGCGATACGGCTTCCACGCCGCGGGTTTGCCGGCGACCACATCCTCGAAGCCGGGATTCGCCAGTTCATTGGCCGCGTCCGCGGCGCCGGCGCCGAGTGTCACGCAGCCCGACAAGACGCTGATGAGCGCCTTGACCAGACAACCATGGTTTTTTTTCATCTCCCGATCACGGTTTTGCCGTTTCGTAGCGGACGAGGCGCACGGGCCCGAGCAGGCCCGAGGGCACCATCTCCTTGTCGAAGGGCAGGTATTTCTTCACGTAGGCGTTCTTCAACCAGCCGGTCTTCTCCAGTTCCGCCAGCCGGTCCGGGTTGCCGGCCAGTTCGTTGGCCGCCGTGTTGGTGATTTCGATGTCGAGGCGGTTGACGCCCGCCCGGATCGCGGGGCCGACGGACCAGCGGAACGGACGCCAGGCGCAGGTGCCGAGGTCTTTGCCGTTCAGCCGGACCCGGGCCGAGTATTTCACGTCGCCGAGGTCGAGATGGAGCCCGCGCGAATCCTTCACGACGCCGGCCGGGACGTCGAACTCCTTCGTGTAGCGCACCGTGCCGAAGAAACCCGGCTGGCCGTAGTCGGCCCACGTCTTCAACGGGCCGCTGAATTCCTTCCCGCCCATGTCCA
>CAZAAF010000288.1:0-6504 GCA_964482575.1 uncultured Verrucomicrobiota bacterium
GGAACCGCGTCCGCATGTCGTCGAGGAACTTGTACAGCCCGGTGATGTGTTTCGCCTCGGCGATACCGACGCGGTCCGGCGCATCCATGCGACGCCACACGGGACCGGGGTCCATGTTGAAATCCTCGCGGTACACGTCGATGCGGTGTTTCTCGATGATTCCGTAGATCGTGTCCTGAATCCACCGGAGCGCCTCGGGATTGCCGAAGTCCACGAGTTGCCCGTGGCGGTATTCCGGATGCGTCTGCAGGATGGGCGCGGCATCGGTCATGCGCTCCGGCTCGAACCAGAGCAGGAATTTCATGCCTGCCTTGTGGACGGCGTTGGCAATCGGCAGCAGGTCGCCGGTCGGATGCGTGGTCGTATTCACCCGCCAGTCCCCGACGTATTTTCCCCAGTTCGGTCCACAGTTGGAATACAACTCGTCCGGGTGCGGCGCCCCGTACCAACCGGCATCGACCCAATACGTGTCGAACGGCATGTGGTTGTCCACGCAGTAGTGCAGGACGTCGAGCATCATCTGCGGCGTCTTGTTCCCGCCGCCCGAGGCCACCGCCAGCAACGGTGGGATGACCTGGCCGTTGGAATTGTGCGGGACCTTGTTCTCGATCATGAACCGGTGGAACAGCGTCTTGAACTCCCGTCGCGTCTGGTTTTTGCGGGTGAAAACCAGGACGCCCGGTTGGCGGATCGTTTCCCCCGGCAGGAGGCGGAAGTGGCTTCGCTCCATGCCGATTTCCACGTCGAGGGTCTTCCCAGTGTTCGCAAAGCGCGCCTTCCATGACCCCGTCCAGCCGACCGCGAACAGATAGCCGTTCTTGTCATCCAGATTCAGTTCGAGGAACGGAACGTAATCGTTCGACGACCGTCCACAGATCGTCGTCAATACGTGCTCCTTTCCGTCTTCAATCGAGAACGATTCGGGAATGAAATCCGTCGCCTTGCAGGTGGACCCGCGCAGGACGTTCAGCGTGACGGCCTTGCCCGATTCCGGCCTGTCGATGGAGAGCTTGAACGACCGGAAATTGGAGGTGACTTCCGTCGGTTCCGTCTTGGAGAGATTCGTCAACCGGACGGCATATTCCGCCGCAGGAAAATGTTTGTAGGTTTTATCGTCGAGCCGGATTTGCAGCCTTCCGTCCGCGGCGGTCATCGTCCTCGACGCGGTGGCATCATTCGCCGTCGCGGTTTGCGAGCCGGGCACGGTCGTTTTTGAAAAGGCGCCGTCCGTCTGCGCCGGTTTTCCGTCATAATCGAACGCCGGCCAGCAGGTGTTCAGTCGGTCGGTTTGTGCCTGGACGGCGGGTGAAAGGATGGGGGCCGCCAGCAAGGCCAGCAGAGGCAGCAACGGTTTCCACCCGCGGGAGAAGGGATTTGTACTTGCGGTGTTCATGGTGACGTTCATTGGTTTGTCCATGGTCTTCTTGCTCCTGGTTTCCATGATGGTTGTGCACGGGAAAAATGTCTCAACATCCCTTTCGATTTGTTTACATTTCTTTCGAAAATCCCTAAACTTCCGTTCGGTGGCATGTCGCATGAAGACGCCTCTGGCCCCCAGCGTGGACTTCGATTACCTGGCGAACTCGCCGGAGTTCGCCGCCTTTACCGCGATCCTGAAGAAGCTGACCGGCGTGGTCATGGCCTTGAATGAACCGGTGAGCGGCGTGATCCGGCGCAAGTTCGGGGAAAAAGAGGGCAATCCCGTGTGCGGCCTGATCCGGTCCGACCCCACCGGTTTGCATCGCTGCACGGCGTGCGATCGGCGGCATCATGCGCATGCGGCAGGGGTGGGGAAGGCGCAACGGTACGTCTGCCATGCCGGGTTCTGGGATATCGCCGTTCCGGTTTTTGCCTTTGGCCGTCACGTGGCCACTCTCTCCAGCGGCCAGCTCCTGCGCGAACCGAAGTCGCCCGCCGGGTTTCGCCAACTGCGGGAGCGTCTCGCATGGTTGAAGGTGCCCGACCGCGAATTGCGCGCAGCCTATGAGGCGGCACCGTATCTGCCGCCGGGACAGATTACGAGCGTCACGCGCCTGTTGGAACTGTTTGCCCGGCAGTTCTGCGAAAATGCCCAGCGGATCCGCGATCTGCAGGCGCAACTGGAGCGGGTCGAGGTTCGGCGCGCCCGCGAGTTTGTGGAACGCGAATTCCGCAATCCCGCGCTGGCACTGGCGGAAGCCGCCCGTTATGCTGGCCTCTCACCGGCTTATTTTTCGCACGTTTTCCGGCGAACGACGGGCACCAGCTTCATTCATTTCGTCCAGGCCCGGCGCGTGGCCGAGGCCCGGAAGCAGTTGACGGAGACGCAGGATTCCATCACCGACATCGGTTACGCCTGCGGTTTCGACAGCCTGACGCACTTCAACCGCGTTTTTCGCTCCTTCGAGCGCCAAAGCCCGCGCCAGTACCGGCGGCTCCTTTTCAGCCAGGACGCCTGAGGGGGTGTCCTGAAGGCGTCGGGGGATGGTTGCAAACGATGTTGGTTGCTTTTATGCTGAGTTCAGCCACCGTCTGACGTAGTAATTTCCACCGTTGTTTGGCTGGTGTTTTGTTACTTGTGGAGTGCGGGCGCCCCGAGAGACCATGAAAACGTGGTTTTTGGGTTCAAAACGCCCGCCCAAACAGGTCAATTGCCTACGTAGCTCAGTTGGTAGAGCAGCGGTTTCGTAATTCAAACAAGCACGAAATCCCAAATCCTCCCCGGTCGTCCTCATTCGTCAAAGGCTGTACAGGTTCGCTTTTCCCTCATCCCGAGTCATCAGCGGTTAGCCCAAATCTTGGCGTCGGGTTGCAAGTTTGGGTTGCAAGTTTTTGGGACGCTCGTCGATTTTCCTGCTCATCCACATTAAGTTCTCGGAGTTTGTTGAGGAATCTATCGTCCGCGGAATACCACAGACAGGTATGGTCAAAATGAAACCAATCGGACTAGCCAAGCCGAAAACCTCTATTCCGACTGGCTCGAAAACCGTGGGCGGGTCAAACCTGACCTGATATCGGTATTCCGAGTCATTGAGGAATAGAGAGGAGACGGGTTGTGACCTGCCCAGGGTTTTATCACTGGCGGTTGCAAAACGTAGCCTTTGCGCCATTCGATCCGCGATAAGGGAGTTGTCGTGCGGTTGTTGACGGGCACAGCCGGAGGAAATATGCTGCAAACGACAGTCAAAAAACCGCTCGCGTTTGTTCCTCCAGCAGAAGCGAGCGCGCCGTGAGCAAACATGGGTAACACGAGCCAGAACACCGACATGGGTCCCAAAGCATTTCCGCCGACAAACTGGTCGGAAGTGCGGCGAGCCGCGCATCCAAGTCAGGTCTGGGGCGAAGAAGCACTGGCCATGTTGTTGACCCGCTACCGATCTGCATTGAAAGCTCACTTGATGTTTGCCAAAAGGCTCCCCCCCGACCAGGCAGAAGATCTCCTTCACGATTTCATCTCCGACAAGGTGCTCCGGCACTCACTATTGGCTGGCAGCGATCCAAACCGCGGGCGGTTTCGTACTTACCTGCTGACAGCACTCGACCGTTACGCCGTGAGCGCCCATCGTCGTGACGCGGCACAAAAACGCGCACCCGAAGGTGGTTTCGTGGAGTTGGAAGATTTTGAAATATCGGCTGGGAACGCGCGACAGCCGGCGGCAGGTGACGTCGAGTGGGCGCGCCAGGTAATCGTGGAGGCGTTGCAGCGCGCGCAGACTGAATGCGAGGCGACGGGGCGGGCCCATTTCTGGACCATGTTTGATATCCGAGTGGTCGGGCCGCTGCTTCGCGGCGAGCCGCCGCCGGCTTACGAAGTGTTAGTGGAACAACTTGGTTTCCTGTCGCCGCTGCAGGCCTCAAATGCGTTGACCACGACGAAGCGGATTTTCACGCGGATGTTACGCGAAGTTATAGCTGAATATGCCGAGTCGCAGGAGGCCGTGGAGACGGAACTCCGCGAGTTGCGTGGGATTCTTGCAAACGCGGGCGAAGCCTGAAACACGATGAACTGCGACTACAGTCAAACCAAACCCGGATTAATGGCTCGGTTGCTGGAAGCGGAAGCCGGCAGTGAGGCCGAGTGGACGGCGGCAGACATGGCGGCGATTCTGCGTCATCAGTTGAAAGCGCCGTTACGTGCCGACTTGAGCACCACCAATCCGGACGCCGGTAAGACACTGGACACGATCAGCGAAGCTGGACCACCGTCTGCGACGTTTGGCGAATTGTTTGCGCATCCGCATCCGCCGCTGGAACTGTTGGTGCTGGCCAAAGATTTTGGAAAGGCATTGCGTCGGGACACTTCCTGCGGCGTGCCGGCCGAAGTGGCCACGGTAATCTACTATGCCAGCATCGTTTCCGCACAACTTCGTTGGGGGCGGCGGATCAGCGCCCTTGACGAAGCGGGATTGCGACGCGGCGTGGAGTGGGTTCTGGCCCAATCCTGGTTGGATGCCACCATCCGTGCCATGTTCGAAGAAGCCAGGCGGAGTTAATCGGTTGATAACCGGTTGGACACCAGGCAGTTGCTCCAACAGTAACATTTCTTAAATAATCTTTGGGGGCGCGTGCAAGATCGTCGCTTCTCCTGCGTATCATCTGGTTAACAGGAGAAACTACAATGAATAACACGCTTAAAATAGAGATACTGGCAGCGCTTCTGATCACCGGCGCGGCCTTTGGCAACCCCCACGGCGGCAAGAAGAACCATCCGGCTCCTCCCATTCGTGTAGCTCCTGTTCGGAACCATCCCCCGAAGCCCATGCCGCAACCGACGCCAATGCCAGTCAGGCATCCGAGGCATCACCGCCATCATCATCCGGTGGCCGTGGCTGTGGTCGTGGCCAGCGGCAGGGTGTATAACCCGGTGCCGAATGTAGTGAACGTGTCTATGGACCGCGCGGTGTTGCCCTCCGTTGAAAGGACGTTGACGACCAGTGAGTTTCTTGGCGTCCGAGATCGTTTTGTGGGACAACGGGTCTCGGTTGTTGGCCGCGTGACTCAGGCGATTCGTGGAATGGGCGATCAGGACTGCTACATCCTCGACGGTGTGGTGCGTTGCGAGATCCCCCATGACATTCAGTCTTCCAACCGGGTTCAGGTCGGGACCGGTCATTATGTGACTGTCACCGGCACGGTCTTGGGCAGCTTGAACGCAGCCGCCTCGGCGGATTTGGTGGAATGTGCCCATGCGTTCTAAGGCTGATGCGAAAGGAATGACCATGTCGCCAGACCACTCACCCGCCACGGAAAAACAAAACCAAGCAAAACTTCTGCGCGATCAACTCTGTTCCCCGATCCCGGTAGAGCGGTTCGCCGTCGAGTCGCTTCAGGAAGCGATTGGCAAGGTGCACCAGGATATTTTGCCATTGGCCGGTGTGCCCGTTGGCGAACTGTTGCTCAACCCTCGCACGGAATTGGCGTCACTGGTGACGCTGAAGAACTGCGCCAAAAAACTTGCCGCTCGCCTCCAGAATCCCAGCGCCGAATATGATGCGATGGTGACAATCTATTTCGCGGCCATTGCCAGCGCCCTGGTGTTTCATCGCCAGAAGATCAGCGCGCATTCGGAAAAGGATCTCAAAAACTCCTTCCGCTCGATGAAGGAACAATCGTGGATGGCGTGGGAACTGGCGGAACTATTTGGGAAGGCTGCAGCGGCATGAACGCGGAACTTTTACCTTGTTTGCGCGGATGGGAATTGGTCTCATGGCTGCACCAGTTGGAGAATCTAGGGAAGGGGATGAGAACACAACATGGCCGCCATCCGGTTTCAATGTGATGCCTGTCAGCATTCCGTCGTCGCAGATGTTTCGGCGAGCGGTTCGGAGGTGCATTGCCCGAATTGCCGGAAATCACTCATCGTTCCCAAGCCGTCGACGCTGGCTGACGCAAATGCCGGCAAGTTGCCGCCGATGAGCCAGGCCGGGCCGGCGGTGACACCGCAGACAACGACGGATTTGCCGGAGATCCAGGGCTACGAGATTCTCGCCAAGATCGGCGAGGGCGGCATGGGCACGGTTTATAAGGCGCGCGAGCCGATGCTCAACCGTGTCGTCGCTCTCAAGGTGATGTCGAGGCGTTTCAGCGACGACGGCAGCTTTGTGGCCCGTTTTGTCCGCGAGGCCGCCGCCGCCGCCAACCTCAGCCACCCCAACATGGTGAAGGTCTTCACCGCGGGCGAGGCCAACAAGATCCGCTTCATCACGATGGAGTTCGTCGAAGGCCGGACGTTGAGCCAGCACATCGCCAAGCACGGGCGGCTGGACGTGCGCGAAGCGGTGGCGGTGACGACCTATGTGGCCCAGGCGTTGCAGCATGCGTGGAGCAAGGCGCGGCTGATCCATCGCGACATCAAGCCGGAGAACATCTTCCTGTCCTACGGCGGCGAAGTGAAGGTGGGCGATCTGGGCCTGGCAAAAGTGGTGGGGGAAACCAACACGGACCTGACGACCACGGGCATGGCGATGGGATCGCCGCACTACATCAGCCCGGAGCAGGTGCGCGCGGCGAAGGACATAGATTTCC
>CAZAAF010000289.1:0-6480 GCA_964482575.1 uncultured Verrucomicrobiota bacterium
CACGCCGCCAAGACAAAGCCGTTAGGCTTCATGCCGTTCTATCCCGGTCCCGGTTTGGGCGGTCATTGCATCCCGATCGACCCGTTCTACCTGACGTGGAAAGCCCGCGAGTATGGCCAGCACACCCGCTTCATCGAACTGGCGGGCGAGATCAACACCAGCATGCCCGACCATGTGGTGCATCGCGTGGCCGATGCCTTGAACAACGCCAGCAAGTCGGTGAAGGGCAGCCGCGTGCTGGTCGTGGGATTGTCCTACAAGCCGGACGTGGATGATGAGCGGGAATCGCCCAGCTACACCTTGATGAACCTGCTGGATGAACGCGGCGCGAAGGTGGCGTATTATGACCCGTTCCTGCCGGTCATCAAACCCACTCGCGAGCACCCGCACTGGGCCGGAACCCGGTCGGTGGCGTGGAATCGCAAGACGGTCGCGGGGTTCGATGTGGTGTTGATCGCCACGCATCACAAGTGCATCAACTATGAGGAACTGGCTGCCTGGTCGCCGTGCATCGTGGACACGCGCAACGCCATGGCGGGCGTCCGGACGAAACCGGGCCAGGTCTGGAAAGCCTGAGAGGCGGTAAACGCGACTTTAAGCTTGAGGGACGGCCAATATACCGTATCAGTATCCATATGCTGGGTGCCGAAACACGACATGCCGATCTGTGACGACGAAACCGTTTAACAGGATCATTCCAGTTTGCGGAAGCCATGGGGCTGGAATCCTGCTTCGAGCGGGTGTGCTGGCGTGTCTGGTGTGGAGCAGCGTGGCCGGGGCGGACGGCGTGGTGTTCCGTACACGCGGTTACTGCGTGGCGTTGGCGGCTCCCGGGCCGGAATCCAATGGTTCCATGGCGGCCGCGGTACCGGTACCGCCGGACGTGCCCGTTGCCGTTGTATCGTGCACGCCCGAGGGGAAGATCAAGCAGATCGTCTTCCGCACCCGTACTTTTTGCGCGGCGCCGCCCGTAGCGTCCGCGCCGGTCGCTTCATCGGGAACTGGGGTGGCGGCGGTTCCATCCGCGCCCATGCTCGCAACGGCAACCCCGGTGATTTCAAGCGGCGGCCTGGGGGATTTCTCGGAACCCACCACGACCACGCTGCCGCTGTCGATGCTGTGTCTTTATGACATTGCTGAAGGTCCCACCGATGCGGTGCCGGCGCCGTGGACGAGTTCGGGCCCGCCGCCGTTGCCGTCGTTAACGTTGATGAAGACCATCTCCACCGTCTCGGCGCCTTCGGCGGGGCAGCAGGCCCTCCGGGCGGGCCCGGTGTTGATGTGGCCCCACGTGAACTATGGGCATTACTATGACAAGGGTGTTTCGGCGAATTTAGGCCAGCCCCAGAATACCAGTGTGCAGGAGCTTTCGGGCGGTGTCTTGATGACGTTGGGCGACCACTGGCGGCTGGATTACACGGGCACGGAATCCATTTACGGGAATGCGAATTTCCGGAATTCCTTCGACCACGATATCCGGCTGGGGTGGGCGACCTCCTATGACGATTGGGTTTTCTCCCTGGAGCAGGAATACCGCACCAGCACGGTGCCGCTCCAGGAAACCGGCCAGCAGACCGGCCAGGAGGAGGACATCACGCTTGTCAAGATTTCCCACTACCTTTCCTCCAACGTCTTGAACGAGTTTGAGTTCAGCCAGGACCTCATCTTTATCGAGCCTGGCACGCCCAGTCCCATTCCGTTGACGCAGAACGTGCGCGAATGGAGCGGCACGGATTGGGTCAACTACGAGTTTTTTCGCGGATTCAGCGGGGCCATCGGCCCGGCGGCGGGATTTGACAGTCTGGATCCCGTGGGGACGGACATGACGTTTGAGCGGATTCAGGGGCGATTCTTCTGGCTGGCGAGCGAGAAACTGTTGCTGCAGGTCCGGGGTGGCGGGGAAGACCGGCAGTTCGTCAATTCGTCCGGCAGCGATCTGATGCTGCCTATCGGCGAGGCCATTGTTACCTACAAGCCGGTGGATCAGACGACCTTGGTTTTCACTGTGGGACGCAGTGCGCGGCCGTCTTACTTCATCAACCAGATTTCCGAAAACACGTACTATGCGTTCAATGGGCAGCAACGTCTGTTTCAGAAGCTGTATTTCAACTTTGACGCGGCCTATCAAGAGACCAGCTATGATTCCGCCGGCGGAGGCGCAGCGGGATTGGGCACGGACCGGCAGTACATCCTCGGATTCAGGCTCAGTACGACTTTCTTGGAAGGCGGGACGGTCTCGGCCATGTACCGGTTTGGATACCTTTCGTCGTCGCGCGTCGGCGGGTTCGAATACGGTGTCAGCCGCATCGGATTTGAGGTCGGGTACCGGTTTTGATGGCTTGCTTCCGATGACTGAGCCGGGTTTTGCAGTTGATACCGGCGTGGTCCCATCGTCCCTGATCTGAACAAATGCCCTCAATCGCACATAACCCATCCTTCAATCGCTTCATCTGGGCGGTGGTTGTTTTGGTGCTGTGTTTCGCCTGGCCGCTGTACCGGCTGGCGCGGTTCGCTGTTCACGAGGATTTGTATTCGCATGTTTTTCTGGTCCCGGTGATCTGTGGGTATCTGGTCTGGTCGCGGCGGCGATCGTTGCCGGAGGATGACGAGCCGCGGCGGTCATGGGCGGTGTGCCTGTGGAGCATGGGGTTTCTCCTGATCGTCGGGTATGGCCTGACGGTGGGCTCGATGGTGGCCTTGACCGAGGCGGATTCGCTGGCATGGCTGATCCTGGCGTTTCTGCTGTTCTTTTACGGACTGTGCGGCTGGTTCTGGGGATGGGAGGCCTTGCGGCCCATTGCCTTTCCACTGGCGTTCCTTGTTTTCATGGTCCCGTTTCCCACGCTCGTGCGCGATGCGATGGTGGCCTTTTTCCAGCATGCGTCGGCCCCCACGGCGGGTGCGATGCTGGCCATGACGGGCACGTCGTTCGTGCGCGACGGTTTGTGTTTCCGGTTGCAGGGAATGATGGATTTTCCCATTAACGTGGCACCGGAGTGCAGCGGCATCCATTCCAGCGTCGTGTTGTTGCTGGCCGGTTTGCTCGCGAGTCATCTATTCTTGCGCACGCGATGGAAACAGGCCTTGCTGGTGGCGTTTGTGATCCTTTTGTCCATCGTGCGAAACGGGTTCCGGATTTTCATCCTTCTCCGGCTTTGTGTTCACCATGGCCCCGGGATGCTGGATACCACGTTGCATCACCAGGGCGGACCGCTGTTCTTTGCGTTGTCGCTCGTGCCGTTCTTCCTGCTGCTGGCCATTCTGCGGAGAACCGACCGCAAGGGGCCGGCGACGAAATCCGAACTATCCGGAGTCTGACATGCGAACATTCATGCGTTGGATGGGCTTGATGGCGGCAGTGACGATGCTTGTCGTCGGGGGGGGCGGTTGCTCGCGACAGGCCACCAAGGAACAAAGTCTGGAGCAGGGCGACCGTCATTTTGCCGCGGGAGATTACGACAAGGCGGAGGTCGAATACCTCAGCGTGCTCCACCAGGATGCAAAGTGCTTTCAGGCGATCCGCCGTCTGGGGCTGATTTGGTTTGAACAGGGGCGGCTGGAGCGCGCCCTGCCGATGCTGGTCAAGAGCCGGGAATTGCAGCCGGATAATCTGGACGTGCGGGAAAAACTGGGCCTCGCCTGGCTGGCGGCAGGGAAAAACCAGGAGGCGCACGACGAGGCGGTTTTCATTCTGGGGAAAAATCCGCAAAAAGAGTCGGCGATGATCCTGCTGGCCGAGTCGGCCACGACGGAGAAGATCCTCCGGGAAACCCGGCAATGGCTGGACCGGTTGCCGCCGGCTGCCTTGGAGCGGGCGGTTGTCCAGGTGGCGTTGGGCGACCTGTGTTTCCAGCAGCGCGACCTCAAGGGCGCGGAGGCGGCGTTCAAGCGTGCCGTGGTCCTCGATCCGAAATCGAGCGCGGCGCAGGCGGCGCTGGGGGCGTTGTACTGGTCGCAGAAGAACCTCCAGGCGGCGGAACCGGCCCTGCGAACGGCGTCCGAGCTGGCGCCGTTGCGGTCCCCGCGGCGGCTGCAATACGCGCAGTTCAAAATCCAGAACGGCGATCTGCCGGCCGGCAAACGATTGCTGGAGGAGCTGGTTCAGAAGGTCCCCGATTACACGCCGGCATGGTCGTTGCTGGCGGAAATCGCCTTTCAGGAAAAGCGCTACGACGATTGCGGCGGGATGATCAAGAAAATCCTGGCGCGCGACTCCTCGAATTACGACGCGATGATCCTGAGCGGACGGTTGAAACTGGCCAAGGGCGATGCGGCCAAGGCCGTGGCGGAGTTTGACAAGCTTGTGACGTATTATCCGAAGGCGGCCTACGTCCGGTATCAACTGGCGCTCGCCTGCATGGCCAATCAGGAGATGGGCAAGGCCCGCAGCAATTTGAACGACGCCGTCAATCTGAACCCCGACTTCGCGGAGGCTGTCCTGTTGTTGTCGGAACTCAAGCTGAAGTCCGGCGACATCAGCTCGACGATTGTGTCCCTGCGGCAGTTCATCCAGCGGCAGCCCCAGACGGCCCGGGCGTGGCTGCTCCTGGCCGAGGCGTATCGCGCCCAGAACAATCTGGAAGATGCGCTGGCGGTGTACCGCCGGTACGAGGTGGCGTTCGGGCGAACCCCGGAGGTCTCCTTGCAGATGGGCGTGATCCACTTCCTGCAGGGCCGACGGGACGAGGCGCGGAAGTCGCTGGAGAACGCGCTGGCACAATCGCCGGATTTCGTGCCGGCGCTCGACCAGTTGGTGGCGTTGGATGTGGTGGAAAAAAACTTCGCGGCGGCGCTGACACGCGTCAACCAGGCGGTGGAGAAACGTCCGAACCAGCCGGAATTGCGCTTCCTGCAGGCCAAAGTGTATCTCGCGCAGCAGGATTCGCCGCGCGCCATCTCGGCGCTGCTCAAGCTCGTCGAATTGCAGCCCGACTTCAGCCGGCGTTCATGTTGCTGGCCCAGCTTTACATCAAATCCAACCAGCAGGAGAAGGCGATCCAGGAGCTGTCGGCGGCGGTGGCGCGGAATCCGAAGGACACCGGGGCGCTCATGATCATCGGTATGATTTATGACCAGCAGAAGAACGTCACCGGCGCGCGCGATGCCTATGAGAAGTTGCTCGCCGTGAATCCCAAGTTCGGCCCGGCCCTGAACAATCTCGCCTATCTCTACTCGGAGTGTCTCGGCCAGCTCGACAAGGGGTATGAACTGGCGGTCCGCGCCCGGGAGGCGCAGCCGACGGACATCTATACCGCGGATACACTGGCGTGGATTCTGTACAAGAAGGGCCAGTACCCGCAGGCGTTGACCCTGCTGCGGGGCGTGGCGGATGCGTTGGCGACGGAGCCCGAGGTCCAGATCAACTTTGGCATGACGCAGTACATGATGGGCGAGGAGGAAGCCGCGCGCAGCGCGTTCCAGCGTGCTCTGGCGGCCAATCGCGATTTCCCCGGACGGAACGAGGTCACGGGTTGTCTCGCGATTTTGGCAATGAATCCTCTGACTGCAGGTGCGGATGCAAGGGGCATTTTGGAAAAGCGGCTGGCGGAGAAGCCGGATGATGCTGTGGCGCGGATCCGGCTGGCCGGTCTGTATGCGCGCGAGGGAGCCGCGGACAAGGCCGAGGCCGTCTGCCAGGACATCCTCCGCGCGAATCCCCGGAATGTGAGGGCGCTGGTGACGCTCGCGGAGGTGTACGCCAAACGGCCGGCCGATATGCAGAAGGCGTTTGACATGGCCAAGGCCGCCTACGATATCGCACCGGACGATCCCGCGATTGCCGCCACGCTGGGACGCATGGCGTATCGCACCGGCAACGCCAAGTGGGCGGCGAGTGTGCTCCGGCAGGCGGTCCTCCGGTTGCCGGGCAATCCCGAGGTGCTCTATGATTATGCGGAAGCCGCGTACGGCGTGGGGCAGGTGGCCGTGGCGGAGGCCGCGGCGCGCAATGCCTTGCAGGCCGGCGCGGCGTTCTCGCGGGCCGACGATGCCCGGCGGTTTCTGGGGCTGGCCGCGCTGCTGTCGAATCCCGCGCAGGCGGTCGCGGCGGAATCGCAGGTGGCGGACATCCTGAAGGCCGACCCGGACTATGTACCCGCGCTCATGGTCGCCGCCGCCATCCGCGAACAGAAGCCGGACCTTCCCGCCGCGCGGCAGAGGTATGAGAAGATTCTGGGCCGGTTTCCCGATTTCGCCCCGGCGAAGAAGCGGCTGGCGATTTTGGGCGCAGAGGAGCGGGGCGGCGACCAGCAGGTTTACGATTGGGCGCTCGCCGCGCGCGAGATTTATCCCGAGGACGCGGAACTGGCCAAGGCCTTTGGCATTATTCTCTACAAACGGGGCAGCTATGAGGCGGCGATCACGCTGTTGAAGGAAAGCGCCGGCAAACGCCCGCAGGATGCCGTTGTCATGTTTTACTTGGGCATGGCCCACTATCAGGCGCGACATCGTGCCGACAGCAAACAGGTCCTCCAGCGCGCG
>CAZAAF010000290.1:0-6408 GCA_964482575.1 uncultured Verrucomicrobiota bacterium
GGTATTCGAACGCCTGCATCATGTCATCCGCCGGCACGGCGGGGTGAACGACCTCGCGGCCCTCGATGGTGGCGCGACCCTCCACACTGAGGCTGAGGGGCGCTTCCTGCTGGAGGGGCGGGATTTTCAGCGTGGCCTTCACCTGATCCTGACCCGCGGGAATCGTGCCGCCACTCAGTTCGAATCCGATGGGTGGGTCCTTCAACGCCAGCGCGATCTCGCCGGCAAAGCCGTCTTTGCGAAGGGCGTGCACGGTGACGGGAACGCTGGCACCACCACGAACATTGATATTGGAGGGCACGACCCGCAGATCGAAATCCGGCCGCGGCGGGCTGATGCGCAGGCGGTAGGCGTGCTCCGGCCCGCCTTTGTGCTGCGCGTCTGTGATCTGGAGAAAATAAACCCCATCCTTCGGCAGGGTGGCGCGGATGTAGGAATCCGCATGGTGCGTGGACAAGCCCGATCCTTTGTCGGGGCGGTCATCGTTGAACGCCAGTTGCTTGCCCGCGGCGTCCGTGAGCCGGAGCGAGGAATCCAGCGGCGAGTTCAGCCGGCGCGCCGCGACCTCCGCCACAATCTCGTTGCCGGCTTTGCCTTCGAACTGGAACACATCCACATCGCCCGGCGGGTCAATGCGTCCGTTGACGATCACCGGCATCGCGACCCGTTGGGCTTGTTCGATCTGGTTGTTCGGTTCCTGTTCCAGACATTCCGGCAACGTGTCCACGACAAACGGCGCAATGTTGGACTCACGACCATCCTTGTTCACCGTGAGCTGGTAGATGCACGGAGGCTTTTCCTTGCCATCCATCGTCAGAGTGGCCGACGGCAGATTCCACCCTTGAAGCGCCACGGGGGTCTGCGCACCGGCCGGCCCGCCGAGTGGGAAGATGCCAGTCAAAAACGGCAGTTCGCCGAGGGTGATGCGATAGACAAAATCCTCGCGACCGCGGTAGATGGAATCCCGGATCGCCACGGAATATGGGCCATCGGCGGGGATTTCGACCAGGAGAACGGGATCCGGATGGAAGCGGTAATGATCGGCGTAGGCCAGCTCCTTGCCGTTGGCATCGTAGAGCGCCACCGTCGCCTGGAACCACCCGGGCACGGCGTCGGGAATATACGGGACCACCTCGCGAGCGTTGGCCACCACCACGAGCCGCTGGCCCTTGCGCGCCGCGAATTGGAAACGATCCAGGCCGCCCGGCATGATCTGGCCGTTCACGGTCGCCGGCAGGGTGATGGAAATCGGCGGGGTGGGCGCGCTGGCTTTCTGGTCTTCCTGGAACCTGAACTGCTGGTTGAAGATCACCTCTTCGTTGATGTTCGTCACCTCTTTGGAGTACTCCGCGAGCTGGCCAACCCAAAAAGCAAGGGGGTTTGTCAGTCCCTTCGGCGTCTCCAGCCGGATTTCGCGTTTGCCGGGTTCCGCGTCGGGCGCCATCGTGATTTCGAGCGCCACCGTTTCGCCAATGGCGGGAACCGGCAGTTGTCCCCGCAGCAGGATGCCAAGTTTGCGGCGGACATCGGCCAGCGATCGTTCGTCCGCAACGGTCCAGGCCGTTTTTTTCACGACATTCGTCGCCGCCGGCGCATCCCCCGGTTTGTCACGGTTGGCGTCGGGTTGGGGTGAAGCGCCTTTCTTCTGCAAAAGCTGCTGAAGCCTGCTCCGCAGGCTGCTGAATTGTCCCCGCTGGACAGGCTTGAAGGAGTCCACGACTTTGGCTTCGACACCATCGCCGGAAACAAACGCGCGCGTGACGCCGTCCAGATACTGGCCGCCCACCATCACTTCAAACGTCGTGCCGGTTTGCCCGCCGGCAGGACAGACATAACCGACGCGTGGCATGTTCTGCGCCTGGGCGCTTGGGAACGCCGCCAGACAAGCGGCCAGCATCGGAAGCACGATCCGTTGGGACCGATTCATAGAAACGCTCCTTCTCTCGGCGAGCGCCGGCGGCTGTCGTGGTCGGGCGTTGCGCCTCGTGGATGGACTACATGATTTCCTTCAACCGGCCGGCGGTCTTCGCGCCGTCATCGGCGGAGGCCAGCACGTGAACTTCTTCCGCATGAGGCAGTCTCGCGCCGGTGTCGATGCCGAGCTGGTCATAAATGCTGCCGATGAGGTCCACCGGATAGACGGGACGGTCCTTGACCTCCTCGCCCTTCGCATCCGACGACCCGACAACCTGACCACCCTTGAATCCACCACCGGCGACGACATGGGTAAAGACCTTGCCGTAGTGGTTGCGTCCGCCGCTCCAAGGTGGTTCCCACTGGACCTTGGGCGTGCGGCCGAACTCGCCGCCCCACCAGACGATGGTGCTATCGAGCAACCCGTGATCGGACAAATCCTGGAGCAAACTGGCCATGCCCTTGTCCAGTTCCTTCATCTTGCGGTTCAGGGCCTGGAAGATCTGCTTGTGCATGTCCCAGCCCTGATAGTTGATGGTGATGTAGGGCACGCCGCGTTCGACGAGCCGCCGCGCCACCAGGCAGGACTGTCCGAACGTGGTCCGGCCGTAACGATCCCGGATCTCGTCCTTTTCCTGCGTGAGATCGAACACCTTGCCCGCGTCGCCAAGGATCAGGTCGTACGCCTGTTTGTCGGCCTGGTTCAAGGCCACCATCTGTGGATCGTCTTTCGACACCTGCTCGAGCGAGTTCAACTCGTGAAGGAACTTGCGCCGTGCCTGCTGCCGTTCATCCGTAATGCCCTGGGCCACCACGCCTTCCACGGCAAACTTGGTTTGCGCCGGATCGCCGCCGGTGGCGAAGGGCTTGTAACGCGAGCCAAGGAAACCGGATTCCGAGAAACGTCCCTGCGGCTGGGTCAGCACAATGTAGGGCGGAATCAATCCCTTGTAGCCGGCCTTGTAGCCCTTGAACAACGAGACGACGGCGCCCACACCGGGAAACACCTTCCCGTCGCCGGGTTTGCGGCCGGTCTGAACTTCGTAGGAAGCCGTCTCGTGGCCGTTCACGCCGTGGGTCATGCTGCGGATGATGGAGTACTTGTCCGCCTGCTTGGCCGTTTCGGGGAGCAGCTCGCTAACACGAATGCCGGACACGTTGGTCTCGATCGGTTTGTTCAACGGGCCGGTATAGTCCGAGCCGGCATCCGGTTTCGGATCGAAGGTGTCCAGATGCGTCGGTCCGCCCCACATCCAGATTTGGATGACGGATTTGGCCTTGGCCTGGACCTTCGCCGGCTCGGCAGCCGGGGCCGCCAGGCCCAGACGCTCGGTCAACCACAACCCGGCTGTGCAAACCAGACCGCGCCGCACGGCTTCGCGACGGGACATGCGGTTTCCACCGATGAAATTCCGTTTCGTACTCATAGACTTCTCCGTTTTTTCGCTGCTGATTGCCTGCATCAATGCCTGTAGAGGAACTCCGCACTGTTGATCAGCGCCCACGCCAAATCCCTTCCTGCTTCGCGTTTGTTCGGGGTGTTCTGGAAATAATCGCCCACGGTCTTGAACTCCTCTGGTGTCGGGAGCCGCGACAGGATGACCAGATACAGCGACGCCACCACTTCCCCCGGTTTCTTCTCGGGACCGCCGGCCGCGGAGGCATTGTCGCCACCGCCTCCACGCTTGCCGGGTTTTCCATTCTTGCCAGGCTTGCCGTTCTTGCCGTAGCCGGCGAAGTTGCCGCCGCCGGCCGGGGGCACGCCCATGACCGCCGCCAGCTTCGGACTGGTTTCAATCTTGCGCTGGATGTGGCTCGAATTCAGAAGATGCAACCGCTGATCGGCCGTAATGCGGGTGTAACCCTCCGATTCCAGGCCGGTGTCGCGTCCCGGGCGCCCGAACATTTCCAAAAAGGCGCTGCTGATGCTGCCATCGGGCAGGGCAATGGAACGCTGGTCCTCGGGAATGAAGGTGAAGGGTTCGGGGATCGCGCTGGAGTATTGTTCGGTGGTGCCCGTGATCTGGTTGAGCGCATCAATCAGCACTTCGGCCTCGAGACGCCGCAGCGGATAGTACGCAAAATTAGCCTCGGCGTCGGGCGACTTGTTCCTGGCCACGGATGAAAGCTGGTATGTGGCCGAATTCAGGATCAGGCGATAGAGGTGTTTCAGGTCGTAGTGATTCGCCACCAACTCCTTTTCCAGAAAGGCCAGCAACTCGGGATTCACCGGGGAATTGTCCGGCCGGATATCGTCCGGCTCGTGGATGATGCCGCGTCCCAACAACCACGACCAGACGCGATTGACGATGTTGCGGGCGAACCAGGGATTCTCGGCGGTGATGAGCCAGTTCGCATAGGTCTCGAGGGGATCGCGGCCGGGCGTCAATTGTGCTTTCCGTCCGTCGGGGAAAACCGCCGCCGTATGTTGGACGGCATTGCTGTTGGTCTCCGCCGTCGCCGTCTTGTCGGGATCGTAGAAGACGATCTCCTCCTTCCACTCCGATGTCTGCTTGTAGCCGATCTGTGAAAAGAAGGCCGCCATGCCCGCCAGTTGTTCCTTCGGCCATTTCTCCGCCCGTGTGCCCATGAACGTCAGGGCTACGGTCTGGGCGATGGCCTGGGGCTCCTTGCTCAGAACCGCGCGATAGAAATTGACCTGGCCGACGCGGAAGTTACTGCCGTTGGCGGTGAGCATTTCCCGGACAAACTGGTCGTACGGCATGTTCTGGCGGATGCAGTCATGCACCCAGCGGTGATACGCCTGCGCCGCATTGGGCCAGAGGTTGATGGGAAACTCCGCCTTGATCCGGAGCAGTTCGCTCCACTTCATCGCCCAGTAATCCACGAACTCATCCCGCGCCAGCAAGCGGTCAATCAAGACCTGTCGCTTGTCGGGGGCCGTGTCCTTGATGAATTCGAAGGCTTCCTTGCCGGTGGGCAACGTGCCAATGATGTCCAGATAGGCCCGCCGTACGAACACCCCGTCGGCGCACAGGTTGGCGGGTTGGATGCCCAGCTTCTGCAACTTGCCGAGCACGAACTCGTCGATCCGGCCTTTCGGCTTCGGTGAAACGTCGCTGTCAAAGGGGTTGGCTGCTGCGCCCGGCGGCAGGGTGCCGCCCAACGCCGCCCCAAGGATTGTCGCCGCCAAGAAAACCGTCTTCATTCAACTCTCTCAGGTCTGCCTATACCATCCAATCGTGCCGTTGGAACAGCACATGTTCGCTTGTTCAGGAATGAAACAGCGGCCGGCGGCAAAAGTTGCAGCCCCCGACCCGGAATTCGTTGCGACGGCCGGTAGGCTGAAAACGAGGGCGGTGGCCGCACCCTCCACGGTGAACCACCAGAACGGTCCGCTTCCGGCAAATCCGGGGGACTTACTTCTGAACGGTGACCACCGGCGACGCGCCGGTTTGCCCCCGCTCATCCCAGGCAACGGCCTCGAGCGTATGCAAACCGCCGGCCAGTGACCGCGTATCGAGGACGAAGGTGGCGCTGGCCTGCGAGCTTCCGCGCCACAGGCTGGTGTACTGCCAGAGCCAGCCGTCCACGTAAATGTCGATTTCGGTAATACGGCGGCCGGTTTCGCTGGCGGCAACCGTCACTGACTGGCGGGTGCCGACCGTGCTTCCGTCCGCGGGCGATGTGATGGTCACGGTGGGCCCGCCGGTGATGTTCTTCACGAGGATGCTGACGTTGGCGGAAATGCCCACGTTACCCGCCGGGTCATAAGCGCGCGCCTGCAGGGTGTGCGTCCCGTCCACGACGTACGTGGTGTCCAGATAGAACCTTGTTCCGCCGGGGCTGATGAAAATCAACTGGTTGTCGAGATAACATTCCACCCGGGTGACACGAACGCTGTCCGTGGCCGTGATGGCGACACTGATGCGCCCCTGGACGTTGGTGCCGGAAACCGGGGATGTAATGGCCACCGCGGGAGCCGTCTTGTCGGCCATGTTCTGGACCGTAAGGCTGACCGTGGAGGAACTGCCGAGGTTGCCGCCGGCGTCGCACGCATGCGCCTGCAACACATGCGTCCCGTTGGCCACTTGCGTTGTGTCGAAGTAAAAGGTCGCTGACGAGCCGGAGTGCTTGCCGATGCTGCGTCCGTCGAGATAGCAATCCACCCACACAACGCCGCTGTCATCCGAGGCGCTGACCACGATGCCAATCGTTCCCTGCACCGCACTGCCGGTGCCCGGAGATGTGATCGCCACCAGGGGCGCAGTGTTGTCCACGCCATTGCGGGTGGTCACGGACACCGTCGTGGAGACACCCACATTGCCTGCCGCATCATAGGCACAGGCCAGGAGCGCATGAGTTCCGTCGGCGACGCTGGCGCTGTTCCAAGTGAAGGTCGGGGCGCTGCTCGTGCTGCTGCCGATCAACGAACCGTCCACGTAGCCCTCCGTCTTGACGACGCCCACATTGTCACTGGCGCTGACCTGGATTTTGACGCTGCCCGTAAGTTTGCTGCCACTCGACGGGGAG
>CAZAAF010000291.1:0-6404 GCA_964482575.1 uncultured Verrucomicrobiota bacterium
CCTGCAGCAGCGCCCTGACCTTTTCCAGATCGCCGTTCCCGGCCGCATCATGGATCGCGCTGTCGCGGACATCGCCGCCGGCCGCGTCGGTGCCGGGACCCCCGTCGCGATTCCGGCCATGGGCGGCGGGATCGCTCCATGCCAGCGTGATCAACGCGATGACGGTCAGCCGGAAAAGGGGGGAGCGGTTGAACCCGTTGAAGAGAGCGTCGATGTTCATGGCGACTCGATGGCCGGAAGGTTGCATGGAGGAACGTGGAACATCAATCCAGAAGAACCGTCGACCGCGGGACCGGTTCGATGAACGGGTTCCATCTCTCGGGAAAAAACGATGGGAACCGTTATTGCAATCTTCGTGTCCTGCCGGCCCACTGCATGGTGAAGGCCGAAGCGCGGTGTGAACGCTTCATCCAGCACCTCCATCACCTTGTCCTTGGTGAAGAACGCCGTCATCTCGTTGGAGTCCTTCTTCGAGACGTGGGCGGTCCCGAAGAACGGGTTGCTCCCCAGCAACATCCGGCCCACCTTCAAGTTGCCCGGCGCGATCATCGGCAGCCCCGGTGATTTCGCCGCGGCGGCCGTGCGCGGCAAGGAAAGGGAGGCTGTCAGAGCAGCCGCTTGTGCGAGAAACGTCCGGCGGGAGAACGTCCGGCTCATGCAGTCAGCAAGCCACAACACCCCCGCCCGGTCAAGCCGTTGCCGGGTCCGCGAACAAGAACGCTGAACATTGCCCGATATCCGCCGTCAATTGCCGGGAAACACCCGGGACAAGTGATAGTCCCGTGTGTCGGCCTTACCCCGCGAGATCCTGGCCGGTGGAGGTGACGGTGAGCTTGCCGTGTTTGACGCCCTTGGCGGCGATAAGCTGGTCGGCAATGGCTTTGATGGCGCCGGCCTTGCCGCGCACCAGGAGCACCTCCATGCAGTTGTCGTGGTCGAGGTGGACGTGGACGGTCGAGATGATCACGTTCTCGTGATCGTGCTGGATGTCCGTCAGCAACGCCTGCAGGTGCCGTTTGTGGTGGTCGTACAGCAGGGTGATGGTGCCGGCGATCTCCTGGTCGCCGCGTTGCTGGTGATGCTCCACCAACTGGGCGCGGACCATGTCGGCAATGGCGAGCGACCGGTTGGTGTAACCTTTCTCCCGCACCATTGCATCAAGGCTGCGCAGGAGCTGTTTGTTCAGCGACACGCTGAACCGGCCGACGCCCTGGGTCTCGGTGGTTTTCATCAACGTCCCATCATGTCGGTGGCGATGCCGATGGCCGCGCCCTTGGGGGTCTGCGGCAACTCGGCCAGGATGCGATTGGCCAGATCGGCGATGAGCTTCTTGTCGTCCGGCGTTGCGTGTTCGCCTTTCAGCCAGATCAGTTTTTTCGGCTCGCGCGCCCGGTCGAACAAATTTTGTGCCGCGTCCGACGGCATCCAGGCATCGGACTTGCCGTTGAGCATTGTCAGCGGACGCGGGGCCAGGTGGTCGATATAGCGGGTCGGCTCGATGGGCTTGAACAGCCACTCGCCAATCCGTCCCGCCATGGCGGGGGTCACCGGCAGTTTCAGCCGTTTCGCATTCATCTGGATCAAGTGGCCGATGTTCGCCCCGGCCTGGACCATCACTACGTGCGAGAACGTATTCTGGTCGTCCGCGGCGGCGGCGGCGGCGCAGATGAAGGCGCCCTCGCCGATACCGGCCAGCACGACGCGGTCCTTGTCCACCATCGGTTGTTGCGCCACGAAATCCCCCGCCAGCAGTGCGCTGGAGACCATGTGCATCGCGGCCTCGCGCGCCGCCCACACCGAACTGGCGGCGGTCATGTTGTTGGAAAAATCCAGCTTTACCGTCTGCGGATAATCGAGGGCCATCACCATCATGTTCTTCTGAGGCGGCAGGATGTCGATCGCCTTGCGCCCGGTTTCCATGCCGGCCACCAGGATCACCGCGGGCCACGACCCGCGCTTGCCGGTGGAGGTCTCGGGCACGCTGACACGGCACATGACGCTGCGATCCTTGTCGCTGCCCAACTCCACGTCGTACATGGTCGTCTCGTTTTCCGTGACCATGTTCGTGACCGGCGCGCTGATGAGCCGGCCTTTGTAGGCGCGGAACAGCGGCGTCCAGTCACCCGCATCATAGAACGCCAGCCCGGCGGCTCCCGCCACCACGAGCAATCCGATCAAAATCAACAACCACTTCAAAAACTTCATTCCACGTTTTCCTTCCCAAGATATTTTCGTTCCCGCGTATCCACGCGGATGATTTCACCCGGCCCGATGACCTCCAGTCCGCCTTCGAGCCGGGCCGGCTTGAACGTTGCCTGCGCCCCGCCTTTCTGCGGCGCGCCATCCACCATCAACGCCGTGCCGCGCTTGAACTCCGACGGCAGTATCGTTTGCATGGTTGCCTCCGCACAGAAACCAATACCGGTTGGCAGTATGCCACATCCACCGGTTCTGACAAGGGGCGTGTGGAGGCGGGGGACCACGACCCGCCTCCCCGCGATTCTGGGCTTGCCCTGAGGGGGATCGGGGGATGAGAATGGACACGTGGATTTCGTCCCGAGGGACGAGCCGGTTTGTTGAACGAGGACATGATATGAAGAACTTGAAATTTGCAGCGGCGATGCTGGCCGCCAGCGTCATTCTGGCCGGGTGCGCGGGCACGGAAACCAAGCCGGTGCCGCCGCCGCCGCCCGTGGGCACGACGTTGCCCTATGGCATCCGCACCGACCGGCCCGGCCTCGTCAAGAGCCCGTGGAATCCAAACGGACCGCTGGTGGACGTGACTGGCTTCCCCACCGGCCAGGTGGTCAAGGACCCGACCACGAACCAGAGCTTCCTCGTGCCATAAGTTTTTTGAGAGCGGGTTGGGCGATACGGGCGGCCGTGGCTTGAAACCGCGGCCGCCATTTCCCCACCGTCCGACCCGCCACCCGTCGCTTCCGCCCCGGCCTCGGGCTCGTTACCGGCGGCTGGATTGACGTCCCAGATCACCCCGGAAACGGCGCTGGCGGCTGTGTGCTAAAAAATTAGCATAAAAAACTTGCCGGCCGCGGCCTGATGTGCTAAAAAATTAGCATGAACAGGAGACAGCCCCACGACCTCAGCCGCCGGGAACGGCAAATCATGGATGTGATCCACACCCGGGGCGAAGCCGCCGCCGCGGATGTCCACGCCGCCTTGCCCGACGCGCCGAGTTACTCCGCGGTGCGCGCGTTGCTGCGCATCCTGGAGGAGAAGGGGGTCCTCAAGCATCGCGAGGACGGGCCGCGGTATGTCTATGTGCCGACGGAGCCGCGCGCGCGGGCGAGCCGCTCGGCGCTCCAGCGCGTGGTGGCGACGTTTTTCGACGGTTCGCTGGCCAACGCCGTTGCCGCACTGGCGGATGACGAGCAGCTCTCGCCCGACGAGATGAAGCGGATCGAAGCGGTCATCAGGAAAGCCCGGACGAAACAGGAGGCATGATTCATGAACCCCGAGACCTTTTGCCCTGTGCTGTGTGAACTGCTGCTGAAAAGCGCCGTCCTGCTGGCCGTGGCCGCACTGGCGGACCGCCTCTGGCGCGGCGCTTCCGCGGCGTCGCGTCACATGGTGTGGGCGTGCGCGCTGGCGGCGCTGCTCGCGCTGCCGTTGACGAAGCTGGCCGCGCCGCTCTGGACGCTGGAGTGGAACGCCGCCCCGCCGGTCCGGACGGTCCAGTCCCTGGACGTTGCGCCGGTGGTGGCGACGTCCCCGGCGGTGATGCCGGAGATCGCGCCGAAGACAACCTGGCGGCTGCCGGAGTGGCGCACGGTGCTGGCGGGGTTGTGGCTGGGCGGTACGGGAGTGCTGGTGGGTTATCGTGTGCTCGGCAGCTTGCGGTTGCGCCGGCTTTGCCGGCACAGCGTGCCGCTGGCCGACCCGCGGGCACGGGCGTTGGCGGGCGCGGTGGCGTCAGAGTGCGGATGGACGGGCGCGGTGGAACTCCGGCGCACGGCGGCGTGCCGCGTGCCGATGGCATGGGGTTTCTGGCGGCCGGTGGTATTGTTTCCCGACGAGGCGGTGGCGTGGCCCGACCCGCAGTTGACGGCGGCGTTGCGTCACGAGTTCGGCCATCTGCGGCGCCGCGACGGTCTGGTGCGGGGACTTTCCCAATGGGTGTGTGCCGTGTATTGGATGAATCCGCTGGTCTGGATGGCGGCGCGTCGGTTGCGCGTGGCGCAGGAGCAGGCGTGCGACGATCTGGTGCTTCGGGGCGGGGCGATCGCCCCGGACTACGCGGACCTGCTGGTGCAGGTGGCGGGCCGCCTGGGTGCGAACCGCCAGGCGCTGGCGATGGCGCATCCGTCCACGTTGGAAGCACGAGTGCGGGCCATCGTGGATGCCGGCCGGAACCGCGGGCCGCTGGGCCGTGTCACGTTGCTGGCAGGAGTGACGGTGACCGCGGTGTTGGTGGCGGCCTGCGGCGTGGCGCAGGTGGAGGAAAAGACCGGCGCGAAGGGACCCCCGCCACAAATCCAGATTGAAGCGAGGATTGTGGACCTGCCCGATGCCCGTGCGCGAGAATTGTCCCGCACATTTGTCATCAACGCAGCAGAACAGCAGAACCTCCTGAAGAAGATCGCGGCGGTCAAGGAAGCGGACATGCTGTGCGCCCCTCGGGTGAATGTCCTGTCGGGACGGGAGGCCCGGGTCGAAGTGGGCCGGGAAGTTCCCCTTGGCCCGGATGGTTCCCGGAAAATCATGGATGGCATCGGGCTCCGCCTGCTGCCGACCCTGCAGCCGTCGGGCTTGATTGACCTGGCCTCCACGTTGACGGTGCGCTGGCTGCGGCCCGACGCCAGGCCGCCGTACACGGAACAGTCCTTCCTCGAGCGCAAAGCCGACACCACGACCACGCTGGCTCCCGGCGAGACATTTGTGATGGGCAGTGCGCAGGGCAGCCCGAAGGGACAGACGCTGTTGATGATGCTGACGGCGTCGTTGGTGGAGGATGCGGGCGAAAAACCGGCGACGAAACCGGCCGTTGCCGCCGCCGGGGAGAAGGCGAAACGGATCGTGATCCCGCGGGTGGAATTCCAGGAGGCGCCGCTCGACGATGTGGCGGCCTACCTGGCCGACGCGAGCCGGACGTTGGACCCCGACAAAAAGGGTGTGAACATTCTCGTCCAGGCGCCGCCGGCGAGCCGGACGGCCAGAATTACGCTCAACTTCAAGGACATTCCCCTGCTGGATGCGCTCCGGTACACGGCGGACGTCGCCGGCCTGAAACTGACGGCGGACGACAATGCCCTCGTGATAAGCACGCCCCAGGCTCCGGCGGGTGGAAAGCCGCCCGCGGCCATTCCTGCCGGCGCGGCGGCGGACAAGGCCAGGCGGATTGTGATTCCGCAGGTGAAATTCCAAGAGGCGCCGCTGGCCGATGTGGTGGGCTATCTGGCCGGGATGAGCGTCCAACTTGATCCCGACAAGAAAGGCGTGAACATTCTGTTCCATGCACCGTTGGAGAAGCCGGCGGCCAGCATCACGCTCAACCTCGCCCACGTTCCGTTGCTGGATGCCCTTCGGTACGTGGCGGACATCGCCGGTCTGAAACTGACGGCCGAGGACAACAGGCTCGTGCTGGGCTCGGCCCAAACCCCGGCGGGCGGACCGTCAACCTCGGCCGTCCCCGTCGGCGCGGCGGTGGACAGGGCGAAGGGGATTACCGTTCCGCAATTGGATTTCAGGGAGGCATCGCTCAAGGACGTGGTGAACTACCTGGCTGACGAGAGCCGGACCCTGGATCCCGACAAGAAGGGCGTGAACATCTTCCTGCAAGTGCCGCCGGGAACGAAGCCGCCCGCGATCACGCTCAATCTGCAGAACATCCCGCTGTTCGATGCGCTGCGATTCATCGCAAGCATCGGAGGCTGTGACCTCGTCGTGGATGACAACGCACTGCGGTTGGTGTTCCGGCAGGCGAAGTGACCGGTCCGCGAAATGTCTTCCCTCTGCCCGCGGGCATGGCGGACACGCGTAATGAGGACCTGTCGGGGAGTTGGCTGTTTCCGGGGCTGGGTTTCTTACCCGACCCCGATATCCGGCGGGGCGTTGCCGGTCAGGCGCGGGGGGAGAGCCGGCGGCGAATCTTCCATCCCATCACCAGGCCGCCGGCGGCCAGCAACGTCCACGTTCCCGGTTCCGGGACCGCGACAATGTCCAGGACGAACGAGCCGACCGGCAGAAAGTCTCCCGCATAAAACTGATTGGTCCCGCCCTGGTACAACTGTTCCGGGGAATTGGTATTGAATGAAATCACATACACCCCGCTGGTCAACGTGCTGGTGTTGATCTGGTAGGTGGCGACGTTGCTCACAAACGACGCGTAATTGGTGCCGCTGGGCTTCCACCACTCGGTGTCATTGATTGCCTTGAGTGTGGAACCC
>CAZAAF010000292.1:0-6403 GCA_964482575.1 uncultured Verrucomicrobiota bacterium
TGGAAGGGCCATCGCTCAACGGATAAAAGGTACGCCGGGGATAACAGGCTTATCGGGCCCAAGAGTTCATATCGACGGCCCGGTTTGGCACCTCGATGTCGACTCGTCGCATCCTGGGGCTGGAGAAGGTCCCAAGGGTCCGTCTGTTCGCCGGTTAAAGCGGCACGCGAGTTGGGTTCAGAACGTCGTGAGACAGTTCGGTCCTTATCCACTGTGGGCGCAGGAGTCTTGAGGGGTTCCCTTCTTAGTACGAGAGGACCGGAAGAGACGGACCTCCGGTGTTTCAGTTGTCGCGTCAGCGGCAGCGCTGAGTAGCTGCGTCCGGAAGAGATAAGCGCTGAAAGCATCTAAGCGCCAAGCTCGTCCCAAGATATAGACTCCCGCATCAATATGATGCCTGAAGGCCACGGGAAGACCACCCGTTTGATAGGTCGCAAGTGTAAGCGTAGCAATACGTTCAGCTAAGCGATACTAATTGGCCGTGCGGCTTGATCACTTGCTTCTTCCCTTGTGGAAGATAAGTGATTTCCAACAGCGTAAGGTGTTGTTCTACTCCAGTATGTCGTTTTCAGGGAACCCGGCGGGTTCTTTTAACAAACCAGATTTTCCGGTGACCATAGAGCAGCGGTCCCACCCGTTCTCATTCCGAACACGGCCGTGAAACGCTGTCTCGCCGATGGTAGTGCCTGTATAGCTTGCGCGAGAGTAGGTTGTTGCCGGATCTATCGAGGCCTGAGTCTGAAAGGATTCAGGCCTCGATCATTTTCAGCCCCGGACCTCCCGGACCGGGAGACCGGATTCCATCCTAATGCTGGTACCGCAACCGCGCGCGGCGGTAATCCGGGCCGGCTGTCCGATCCTGCGTCGGGGTCAGGCCGATGTGCTGGTGGTAATCCCGGCACAACTCCTGGACACGATCATAGCCCACGCGGTACGCCACCTCGGATATGCTCAGCGGCGAATGCAGGACCAGTCCCCGCGCCATGCTGAGGCGGATCTTCTTGATGCGCTTGAGCGGGGCCATTCCCGTGGCACGATGGCAGGCCTCATACAGGGTGCGGGTGCTGCGTCCGCTGAACCGGCGGAGGAATTCCAAGTGGATGCGTTCCTGCAAACGGCCGCGCAACGCGGCCTCCAATCCCCACCAGAGCTGCGCCACGGGGTCGAGCCGGAAGGGCGTGGACCCGGACGGGAGAATCCCGGCGATCAAATCCAGCAACCGCGCCTGACTGCGGAGATGGCGGACCAGTGGCTGGGCAGGGTTGTCCCGCCAGGCCTGGAGAAGATTCTCGAACAGCCTCTGGGTGCCCGGGACGGCGCGCCGGAGGCTTTGGTCGGGCGGGGGCGGCGGCAGGTGCGGCGCGATGAAGTTCACCGTCAGGAACGACCAGGGAGCGCGCGTGATCCGGATGCGCACTTCCTCGTCGCGGCAGAACCAGGCCAGCAGGCCGGGTTCGGCCTGAAATACGCGGCCTTCGAATTCATGATGGGCGGTTCCTTCAACGGTCAACTGAAGGGTATGGCCCGGCAGGCTGCTGGTGTCGTGGAACGTGTGGTTGCGGCGCCGGGTGATCCGGTCCACCACCACGATGCGGTCAATCAGCGAGCCCTCGATGGGTGCGTTCATGTCGTGCGTCCTCCGCGGTAAGAATTGCGACAAGTTTGGAAAGTACTGCTATTGGCAAACGGCGTCAATCCGTAGAGTATCGCCCCCGTCGAAGCTGTGGTTGAAGCCGCCATGACCAAAGGAGCCGCGTACACATGCACTCGAAACGGACGATCTCAAACGGACGGGGATTTCTTCTGGGGGTTCTCCTGCTGATGGCGGGAGGCGGCGCGGGGGCGTCGGACGTGGTGGTGGAGTATCCGGGCACGCCGCCCGGCAAGGGGAGCATCGAGTGCCAAGACGGGCGCATCACGCTCAGGAACGCTGTGCTCTCCATGTCCTGGACGCTCGGTTCGGAGGGATTGCAGCCGTCGTGGCTCCGGGACGAGCAAACCGGACAGAAGATTATGTTGATCGGCGAGGTCTTCGACATTCTCCTGCCCGACGGTCATCGCTATCCCGCGCGGCAGTTCAGCCCCGACGGACGGCCGCGTGTGAGGGAACTGCCGGTCAATCCCCGGGCCGCGCGGCTCGCGGCGCGACTTCCCGGCCGGCAGGTCGAGGTCACGCTGCTCTCCCCGGATGGCCGGCTGCGGGTGCTCTGGCGCGCCATCCTGCACGACGGCGCGAATTATCTCCGCCAGGAAATCGCCGTGACGGCGGTCAAGGACGGCTGCGTGCTGGGCGAGCTGGTGTGCATGGACATGTCGGTCCCCGGCGCGGGCGTGGCGGGGCGCACCGATGGGTCGCCGGTGGTGGCGGGGAACTTCTTCTTCGGCTGCGAGGATCCGCATGCGCTGGCGCCGGAGGAGGGGATGGCATCGTTCCGGCTTCGCCGCAACGCGCTGCTGCCCGCGGGCGAGACCGTCACGCAGAGCGTGGTGGTGGGCGTGGCGCCGGCGGGCCAGATGCGGCGGGCCTTCCTTGGCTATCTGGAGCGCGAACGCGCGCATCCGTTCCGTCCGTTCCTGCATTACAACTCGTGGTATGACATTTCCTGGCGGGGCGAACTCTTTGACGAGGCCACCTCGATGGACGCCATCAAGCTGTTCGGTGAGAAGTTCATCCTGCCGCACGGCGTCGTCATGGACGGCATGGTTTTCGACGATGGATGGGACGATCCGAAGACCCTGTGGCAGTTCAACAAGGGTTTCCCGCACGGTTTCTCGCCGCTGGTTGCGCTCTGCCGGAAATACCACACGCGGCTCGGTGTCTGGCTCTCGCCGTTCGGTGGGTACGGCGAGTTGAAAGAACAGCGGCTCAAGTTCGGCCGCGAACAGGGCTATGAAATGAACAAACTCGGCTTCTCGCTCGCCGGACCGAAGTATTACGAGGCGTTCAAGCAGGCGTGCGTCGGCATGATCCGGCGCTACGGCGTGAACCATTTCAAGTTCGACGGCATCGCCGGCGGCGCGTACTCCAACGGCGCGACGGACTACGTCCTCGACACGGAGGCGATGCGGCGGTTGATGCTCGAGTTGCGCCGCGAAGACCCGAACCTCTACATCAACCTCACCACCGGCTCCTGGCCGTCGCCGTTCTGGCTGCGGTTTGCGGACTCGATCTGGCGGCAGGGCAACGACATGGGCGTGACAGGCAAGGGCACCAAGCAACAGCAGTGGCTGACGTATCGCGACCAGGAGGTCTTTCGCAACATCGTCGGCAAAGGCCCGCTCTTCCCGCTCAACTCACTGATGTCGCAGGGCGTGGCTTACTCACGCCACGGCATGGCGGGCGAGCGCACGTACAACTCGGCGGGGTTCAAGGAGGATGTGCGGGCGTTCTTCGGCGCCGGCACCGGCCTGCAGGAGTTGTACCTTCAGCCCGGCAAGCTGACGGCGGACGACTGGGCGGTGCTGGCCGAGGCGGCGAAATGGTCGCGCGCCAACAGCGATGTGTTGGTGGACACGCACTGGCTCGGCGGCGATCCCGGCAAACGGGAAATCTACGGCTACGCGTCGTGGTCCCCGCGCAAGGGCGTGGTCATGCTCCGCAACCCGGACGACCAGCCGCATGAGTTCGCGCTGGAGATCGGCAAGGCCTTCGAGCTGCCGCCGGGCGCGGTGACGAAATTTGCGCTCAAAAGCCCGTGGGCCGATGAAGCCGCCAGGCCGGTCCTGCCGGTCACGGCGGGGAAACCGGAGCGCCTGACGCTCAAGCCGTTTGAAATCCTGGTCTTTGACGCCACCCCGGTGCCGTGACAACCCGTCCCGGCGTGCGGTATCGGGTGTGGTTTTGAAAAAAAACTTGTCTGCGATGCGTTATATTCTGGGACCGGTTGCGCCCATGTTCTTGACCGAGCTATTCCTGAAAGAACACATGAAAGCGAACGGCACCGTTGCACGCAGGTCCCGGTGGTTGGGACTTGCGCTGGCTTTGGCGGCAGCGTTGTTGCTGGTGGGCATTGGGTGGTGGGTGAAGCACGCGCCGGCCTGGGGGGCGGCGTCGCAGGCTGAACGCGGGCGGGCGCGCGGCGCGGACCTGTCGGCGGGAACGGATCGCGCGGCGTGGCGGAAGGGGACGAGGATGCACCACCTGGGGGCCGGCGATCCTTCCGCGGCCCTGTCGGAATCGCAACTGGGGCTGATGGAGATGTTGTTGCGGATGCGGCTCGGGGATCAGGTGAAACTGACGCCGGAGCAGGTGGAGGCGTGGCTGGGCAAGGCGGGACGGTCGGCGGTCAATTAGCTCGCGGCACACCGGATGTTGAACGACCCGGCCTTCCTGGAGGAGGCGGCGCGGAAGTTTCCCGAGGATTCGCGGGTGCAGATGGAAGTGTTGATGAAGGGGGTGTTCCCGGGCGAGCGGCCGCAATGGCTGGAGGCGTTCAAGCGCAGCGCGCCGGCGAACGCACTGCCGAATGTCCTGGCGGCGCAACAGTATTTCAAGAACGGGGCACCGGGGCAGGCCGCGCAGGAATTGTTGATGGCGGCTGGCAAACCCGGGATGGACACGTATCTGTCCGACATGCGGTCCGCACTGCATTCCGCCTGGACCACCTCGGGGTATCCGGACGCTGCGGGCCAGTTGATGAGTACCTTCGGCACGCAGTTTCCGGTGATCGGCGTGATGCAGGACGTGGCGAACCAGTCCTCCGAATGGGCGGCGAAGCTGCGCCAAAGCGGCGATACGGCCTCCGCCGGTGCGTTGGCCTCTGCCGGCGCCACCCTGGGCCAGCAGCTTACGGAAAACGGACGCACGTTCATCGCCGAGCTGGTGGGGATGCAGATTGAAAGCAAGTTCTTGCAACAGGTGCCCGCCGACACGCTGACGGGCGGCGGCGAGCAAACCGCCGGAACCCGGCTGACGGAACTCCAGCAGCGGCAGCAGGAGTTGCTGACCCTGGCCAAGTCCTTTGACGACACCACGCCGTTGCGGGTGAATGACGCGGAGATCAATATCTATTTCGAGCGGGTGCGGAGCGACGGTGAATTCAGTGCAATGCGCTGGCTGCACGAACGACTGGAGCAACCGTGAACCCGGCGCGCAGGCAGGCGGCGATCTTTCGTCACATGTTATTCCGCGAGGCACAGCGTGGAATGGATTTTGCTGCGCAACCGGACGGAACCGTGTAGGCTGGAACCCCATGAAACATCCCCGGGTCGTTTCTCTCGCCTCTGTGTGGACCTCCCTCACGGCCTTGTCCATCACCCTCGCCACGGCAGCGGACCCGGCGCCCAAGAAACCCGCGGAGCCGCCTCCGCCGCTACCGCCCACGATCGCCAATGTCGCCTATGGCACGCACGAGCGGCAGGTGCTCGATTTTTACAAGGCCGAGTCGGACAAGCCCACCCCGTTGCTCTTCTTCATCCACGGCGGCGGCTGGGTGGCGGGCGACAAGTTCGGGCTCAGGAGCGGGCCGAACGTGAAGCCGTATCTCGCGGCCGGCATCTCGGTCGTGTCGATCAACTACCGTTACTCGTGGCAGGCGCAGCTCGCGGGCGTGAAACCGCCGGTGGAATGGCCGTTGCACGACGCGGCGCGCGCGTTGCAGTTCGTCCGCAGCAAGGCGGGGGAGTGGAACATCGACAAGAAGCGTATTGGCGCCTCGGGCGGCTCGGCGGGCGCGTGCTCGTCGCTGTGGCTCGCGTTCCACAAGGACATGGCCGATCCCGCGGGCCGCGATCCCGTGGCGCGCGAGTCCACGCGTCTCTGGTGCGCGGCCGTGGTGGGCGCGCAAACGTCGCTCGATCCGCAGCAGTTGAAGGAGTGGACGCCGAACAGCCGCTATGGCGGTCATGCGTTCGGCTTCATGGACCCGAAGGACATCAAGTCCCGCGATCATCATTTCGCGGAGTTCCTCGCGGCGCGGGAATCGGTGCTGCCATGGATCAAGGAATACTCGCCGTATGAGCACGTCACGGCCGACGACCCGCCCGTGTACCTCTATTATTCCGCGGCACCGGCGATCGGCCAGGAGCAGAAGGACCCGACGCACACCTCGAACTACGGCGTGAAGCTGCAGGAGAAGTGCCGCGCCATTGGCGTGGAGTGCGAACTGGTCTATCCCGGCGCGCCCGACGTCAAACACAAGACCACGCCGGATTACCTCATCGACAAGCTCAAGGCGCCGTCCGCGAAAGGGAACTGAGTCAAGGATGCGTTGCCCGTCTGAATCGTCTCCATCATGAAACTCCAACTCGTTGATTGGCTGATCGTCCTGGCCTCGCTGCTTGTCTGTTTCGTCCCCGCGCTGTTCTTCGGCAAGCGCGCCGGCAAAAGCACCTCGGAGTTTTTTGTATCGGGCCGCGCCGTGCCGTGGTGTCTGGCCGGGCTCTCGATGGTGGCCACGACGTT
>CAZAAF010000293.1:0-6364 GCA_964482575.1 uncultured Verrucomicrobiota bacterium
GCCGCCCGGACCGAGGTCGTGACGTTGTTCTTCGGTCATGTTGTCGAGTCCGGTCTTGCCCTTCATGGACGCAGGCAATTCAACGACACCCTTGGGAGCAAGATCGCGGCCACGCAGCCCGACATACTCGGGCGGATAACGGTGGACCTTGAAAACGGCGTTCCAAAGATGGCCGCGCATGTCCTTGCCGGGCACTTCGCCCTGGGCGAGGATGCCGCCGCGGACCATGGCGTTGACATATTGCCAGACCGTTTCGCCGGTCGCCGTGACCTCGAACAAGTTGCCGACGATGCCCGCGCAGATGAGGGTGTTGCCGTTCGGCAGGCGATGCGCGCCGGAAATTTCCGCCGAGAAGAAGTCGGTGCGATTCTTCGCCTCGTAATGCCACACGGGTTTTTCCGGCCCGTAGGTTTTGCCGGGAGTCAGCGCGTAGCGACCGTTGGCATCCACCGGCAGGACGATCTCCTCGATACTGGACCACCCGCGGTCATAACCGTTGTTGAAGATGGTCATGTGACCCGCGCCCGGAGAGCCGGCGGGAATCCACTGGGCATCGTGCTGCTGGACGAGCTGCTTGTCGCGTGTCGTGCCTCGCTGGTAGGCGGCGGGATTGCCCCAACGGTAGAGAAGGTCGCCCCCCTTGCCCTGCCGGCCGCCGATGTGACCCGCCGCCTGCTGCGTCGTGGTACCGTGGTCAATGATCCAGATTTCGTTGCACCCGCGAACGCTCAGCACGATCTGGTCGAGCGTGGGATTGTAATCGAGCGAATTCATGTGGTTCCAGAAGGCGGGCGTGGCGCGTCCGTTGCAGGCGACGTCCACCAATTCGGGATGCGCCGAGGGATCGCCAAAGTTGGGCTTGGACTTGTCGGAATGCTGGATGAGATGGTCCCAAACGTGCCATTCCCAGACAATCTTCCCGCCTTTCGGATAGGTCGGCTCAATCTCCACCACGGCATCGGGCACGAGGAATTCGTCCCGCATCATATTCGAGTCAAAACCCACCGCCAACGCCTGCTCGCGGGATTTGCGCTCGACCATCAACGCCAGGATGTGACCGTTAGGCATCGGTTTGATGTCGTGGTGCAACTGGTAATCGCGCGTGGCGTGGTTGAACTCCCAGACCATCTTGCCATCCCAGTCATATTCCTCGATGCGCCCGCCTTCGCCTCCAGCCGTGCCGCCCTGCACCTTGACCATGCACGACCGCAACAAGTGGCCGTTCGGCAGGAGATACACGGTCTGGCCCGGCTCATACTCGCTCTTCCACTGGTGAACAACCCGTCCCTGGTTGTCCATGAGGTAGGTGGCGGTGTTGTGCTTGGGCGCGAACAACGTGTACCCGGAGCATGCCTTCGGCGTGTTGACGTACAGACCCACCGTCTGGCCGGGATTGGGCGAGGTCGGGATCTTGTTCTCCGGCATGTCATGCCGGCCACCGCTGTCGCCGCCACCGCCACGGTGGTCGCCACCGCCCTGACGCTCGCCACCCCGGTCGCGCTGGTCGGAGCGTGTAGTACGATCACCGTCAGCCCGGTCGCCCTGCTGGTTGTCTGAACGTTGAGGACGGTCATCGCGAACGCCATCCCCGTTTCCGCGTTCACCATCGCGTGACGGACGCTGACGCTGGTCATCGCCTCCCTGCCGGACGGAATCCCGTGGGGGGCGATTTCCCTGCTGTTCTCTGCCGGCGTCTCCCTGCCGGGTGTACACCACGCTCAGGGCCGCGCTGGCGAGGATTTTGTCCTTCATTGCGGCAAGCAAGACCTCGCGATTGACCCGGTCGGGTGCGACGGTGATTTGCGGCGGCGCGGACAACGCATAGACGGTATAGATATAGGTCTTCGCGCCCGGACCCTTCGATCGCGGCGGGGTGTATTCAGCACGCTCGTTCACGCTGTTGTTGCCCAACGTGCCAACGCCCTTCACGTTCTTCGGCAGGCTGCGTGTATCGGCGGGAATGTTGTAGAGAATCCAGTACCATTTCGTCATGTCGGGCGCCTCGTGGTGCATGATGAGCGCATAGCTCTTCGTGCCCGCCGGCGCCCCTGTCCACGCCAGCGGCAGGGTGGCGCTCTCGCCGTCACCGGTGAACTCCTTCGGCAAGGTGCCTCCATCGGTCACTTCAGGACTGCTCAGGACAAACGAGCCGGAGCGGGCCGTCTGCGGTGCGTCCGTCCGTTGAGGCCGATCCTCGCCGCCGCGGTCGCCCGGACGTTGCCCCTCCCCTTGACGATTCTCCTGTCGTGCACGACGCCCACCGCCTTGGCCGCCTCCCTGTCCACCATCGCGACCGGCAACGCGCTGCACCGGCGTCGGCTTGATCACCGGCCGGCTTTCGGCATTGACCGGCAGGACGACGCGGAAGCCGATGTGGAAATACGGGCCATCAGGGTCCGTCCGATGAGTGACCGGATCGGGCCCGCGAAAATAGGAGGGATCGCGATTCGACACGCGGCTGTGGCCGAATTCGCCGTTGGACCAACTGCCACCGCGCATGCAGCGGTAGGGCTTGCTGTCCGGCATGGGACTGCCCGTGGCCGGGCCGGGCGGATTTTCCGTCGGCGAATACGCGTAATAATTCCGCTCATACCACTCGGTGCACCACTGCCAGACATTGCCGGCCGTGTCGTAGAGACCAAAACCGTTCACACCGTTGGCGGTCTGGTAGCTTTCCGGCGCGCCCGGCCAGCCAAAGTCGCTCTTGTGTTGCAGCTTCCCGTTAAAAAAACCGACCGGCGTGGTCCATGGCATCGGGCCGCTGCGGAACGGGTTCTTGGATTCCGGTACGTTGGCCTTCGTCGGGTCGGCATCGTTGCCCCACGGATAATTGTAATAGGGCTTCTGTTGACCGCCGCGCGCGGCGTATTCCCACTCCGGCTCGGTCGGCAACCGGAAGCCGCTCTTGTTGAAATCGCAATCCCAAGTGCCCGTGTTGTAGCAAAGCGGCAGCCGCCGTTGGGCGCTCAGCCAGTTGCAATATGCCACCGCGCCGTGCCAGCGCACGCACACCATCGGGTGGTTCTCCTTCCGGTCGAGCACGGAAAACGTCCTGCCATCCCAACCAATCCGGCTGCACGTCGAAGTCTCGCGCGTGTCGCAAAGCAGATCACTGCCGCCGGTGAGACAGACACCTCCCTTGCGCACCTCGATCGTTCGCTGCGCGAGCGCCGAGTTCAGGAACTCGCAATACTGCTGCGTGGTGACATCATAAATGCCAATATAGTAGGCGCCGAGGCTGACGCTGTGGAGCGGCAGTTCGTCGCTGCCGTGTTTCGGGTCCACGAACCCGTGATGGTCGCCCATCTCAAACGTCCCTGCCGGAATCAACGCGAATCCCGACATCGTCTGGGGCGCGGCCGCGCCCGCCACGCCGGCCGCCACCAACCACGCACCCGCTGCCATCGTCATCCACATTTGCCGTTTCATGGTTCGTTCTCCTTCACCGTTACATAACGGCATCTGTGTAAAGCAATCGTGTGCACCCCTGCGGAGAATTGTAAAGGAAGTGTAAATGTTGCGGTATTTCCGGGACAATGCGGTTAAACTGCCTTCTGGAGAAACGAATATGACTCCAACCAACAGCAACACCGATTCCACCGGTGACACGCGCACCCGCGTGTTGGTGATCGACGATGACCGCAAGCTCTGCCGGCTCATCAAAACCTACCTCGACCCGCTCGGGTACGATGTCACCGCCGTCCACACTGGACCAGAGGGTGTTGAAAAAACCACAGGGGAAACCTGGCAGGCGGTGATCCTCGATGTGATGCCGCCGGGCATGGACGGTTTCGAGGTGCTCAAACAAATCCGCCGCACCTCCAACGTGCCCGTGCTGATGCTCACCGCGCGCGGCGACGAAGCCGACCGCATTGTCGGGCTGGAAATCGGCGCGGACGATTACCTGCCCAAGACTTTCTCGACTCGCGAGCTGCTCGCGCGCCTGCGCGCCGTCACGCGGCGGGCTTCGCTGGCAACGCTTGCGAAGGACGAGGATGCGGAAAAGGAAATCGTGGTGGGTAAACTGCGGGTCAACGCCGGTTCGCGCACCGCGGTGTTCGACGACCAGCCACTGGCGCTGACGCCCGTGGAGTTCGACCTGCTGGCCAGCCTCGCCCGCGCGCGCGGGCGCGTAAAAACGCGCGATCATCTGCTGGAGGAAATCCGCGACCGCGACTACGAGGTATTCGACCGTTCGATCGACGTCCACATCTCCGCGTTGCGCCGGAAGCTGGGCGATGACCCGAAGGAGCCGCGGTTCATCCGGACCGTGCGCGCCGCGGGCTACATGCTAATCAATCCCGACGCCGAACGGTCCTGAGCCATGAGAATCCGTTTTCCATTGTATGCGAAGATTCTGCTGTGGTTCTTCCTGAACCTCGCGGCGCTGGGAGCGGCGTTCTATGTATTCTTTCACACGCAGGTGAAGTTTGGGCTCAATTCGCTGATGATGGGCCGCGCCGGCGACCGGATCCAGGCGGTCAGCGAGATCATCATCGGCGAGCTGAACAAATCCCCGGGACGCGCCGCCGCGGACGAAATCCTCAAGCGTTTTGGCGAGTCTTATCGCGTCCGGTTCTATCTATTCCAAAGCAACGGCCACCAGATCGCGGGCGAACCGGTCGAGTTGCCACGGCCCGTGGCAAACGTGCTCGCGGAACAACGCGGACCGCCGCCCGGAGCCGGCCGGGGACGCGCCCCGTACACGAAATTCATGGAGCGCGTGAACGATCCGGTGCGTTTTTGGGTGGGCGTGCGCGTCACGGTGCCGGAACGCGATGGCGGGCGCATGATTCCCGCCACGCTGCTCGCGGTGTCGGACTCCATGAGCGGCGGCGGTCTTTTTCTCGATTTGAAACCGTGGATTATCATCGGTCTCGGCGCGTTGATCTTCTCCGTGGTGTTCTGGATTCCGCTGGTCCATGGCATCACGCGCTCGATTTCGCAGATGACGCAGGCCACGGCGCAGATCGCCGACGGCCGTTTCGACGCGCAGGTGCCGGCGCGCCGCACCGACGAACTGGGCCGGCTCGGGGCAAGCATCAATCGCATGGCCGCGCGCCTCTCGGGCTTCGTCACGGGCCAGAAACGCTTTCTCGGCGACATCGCCCACGAACTGTGTTCGCCGATTGCGCGCATCCAGGTGGCGCTCGGCATCCTCGAACAACGCGCGGATGCGACCCAACAGGCTTGTGTTGACGACCTGCGCGAGGAGGTGCAGCAGATGTCGGCGCTGGTAAATGAACTCCTCTCCTTCTCCAAGGCCAGCCTCCAACAAAAGGAGGTCGCACTCGAACCGGTCGCGCTGGCGGATCTCGTGCGGCGGGTCGTCGGACGCGAAGCTGCGAATGCACACGTCGACGTGACGGTGGAGGAAACCCACGGCACCCTCGCCGCGCCGGACCTGCTGGAGCGCGCGTTGGGCAACGTCGTCCGCAACGCCGTACGGTATGCGGGAGACGCCGGCCCGATCACCATCGCCTCAACGGTCACACCGTCCGATGTCATCCTCGCCGTGAGCGATCTCGGCCCCGGCCTGCCGGCGGAGGCGCTGGATAAGATCTTCGATCCCTTCTACCGCCCCGAATCGTCCCGCAGCCGCGACACCGGCGGCACGGGGCTGGGTCTGACCATTGTGAAGACGTGTGTCGAGGCCTGCCAGGGAACCGTCACCGTCCGCAACCGCCAACCCTCAGGCCTGTTGGTGGAGATGCGCCTGCGCCCCGTCCCGCCCGCGCCGGCGAACTAGACGCGCAGCGGGATCCTCCACCGGGTGATATACCAATGGAGGATGTCTGCGCTATTGAAACCCAGCCGGATTGATGGTTTTATTTCGCCTTCGGTTCCCGACTGAACAACCGTTACGAGATCAACATGATGAAATCGCCACTCGCCCTCAACCGTCGCATGTTCCTGAAAACCCTCGGCGCCACCACGCTGTCCGCGCCGTTTTTCACCCGCCACCTCTTCTCGGCGCCCCCGAGCCGCGTGTTGCGTCACGCCAGCTTTGGCGGCGGCGGCATGGCGTGGGCGGATGTCCAGGCCATCTGCAGCAATGATTTCGTCAAGCTCGTCGCCGTCGCCGATGTGGATCTCAAGCGTGTCACGGCGCTGAAACAAAAGTTCCCCGACGTGCGGGTGTATCAGGACTGGCGGCAGTTGCTCGACCGGGAGGGAAAGGAACTGGATTCCGTCAACGTCGGCACACCGGACCACATGCACGCGCCGATTGCCATGTCGGCCATGCAACTTGGCAAACACGTTTATTGCCAGAAGCCGCTGTGCCACGACATCCACGAGGTGCGGCAGCTCACACTCACGGCGCGGCGCAAGCATCTCGTGACGCAGATGGGCATTCAGGTGC